>JBAZKX010000374.1:0-3340 GCA_041650575.1 Desulfobaccales bacterium | reverse complement strand
CGGCATCTGGCTCAGCACTTTGCCCAACAGGTCCATCTGGCAGAACGGGTCCCGGGAGCCTTCGATGAAGAGCGCCGGACAGGGCAGGTGATAAAGGGCCTGATCCCGCAGCTTCTCGGGCTTGCCCGGCGGGTGGAGCGGGTATCCCAGAAAGACCAGGCCGCTGGCGCCTACGTCCTTGGCCACGATCTGCGCGGCCAGGCGGGCCCCCATGGATTTGCCCCCCAGATAGAGTTCGAGGCCCTTGAATTCCTCCAACTCCCCCACGTATTCCAGCACCAGACGGAAAACCCCTTCCAGGGTCTCGTCCGTATCCGGCCGCTTGCGGCCATCTTCGGCATAGGGAAAATTGAAGCGCACCGTGACCAGTCCGGCCAGGGCCAGACGCTCATGGAGGCCGGCGATGAGAGGTTGGTCCATGTTGTTGTTGGCCCCGTGGGCCAGAACCAGGACCGCGTCCATGGTGGCGGTCCGGGGCACCCCCAGGACGGCCCGGATACGTCGGTCTGGCCCCACCGGCAGGCTAAAGGTACGAATCTCCATCACTACTTCCCGGGTCCTCCGCAGCTAGCCGCGGCACCTCTGGTATAGAGCCGGGTTCCCGCCCGGCGAAGTTCCGGCCTGGCGCAGGTAAAGCGCCCGACCTCTCAGGGGCTGAGTTTACTCTTTTTTCCTTCATAAACTCAAGCACTTAATTTTTTTGCCGCTTTCCAGTATATCATAACTGCTCGAAGTTTTTGCCTTTTATCTTTAACCAGCGGGAAGGCGCCACGGTGCGCCGCGGGCCGGGAAAAAGAACCGGAAAGCCCTGCCTCAGATAAACTTCCTGTTTTAAGGGGCGCTGCCGCTACTGGTCCTCCGGCAGCCCGTCCGCGGCGTCCAGGAGCAGCCGCGCCGGCGCCACATCCTTCAGCTCACGCCACAAACCGGGGGAATCCTCCCAGGCCACCAGGTGCTCCCAGCCGCCCAGGTGGACGACGCGGGCATACCGGGAGGTCAAGGCCCGCAGGCGCCGGCCCAGAAAACATTCCCGCCGCAGGGTTTCGGAGTGGTCGGAAAAAGACAGCCGCCGGGGAGTGCGGGACAGGGCCAACCGGGCCCGGCGGTACTCCCCGGCCACGTAATCAGCCAGCGACCCGTCCGCGGTGGTGAGCAGGGCTGCAAGGTTGTCCGGGGCCAGGAGTTCGGGGCCGTAGCGGGGCAGATGCCGCCGGGCCAGGTCCCCCAGGTCCAGGGCGCGCCAGGGCACCCCGGATTGCTGCCGGTATTGCCGGGCCGCCCGCACCTCGAACGGCAGGGCCACCTGGGCCGCCAGGCGCTGAATCGCCAGGTGGCGGGCCGCACCGGCAGGGAGATCGGCCAGAGCTTGGGCTAACTGCCGCTGCCAGCGGGGGCCGTGCTTGAGGCGATAGCGCAGGGAAAAGGGGCTGATCTCCACGGTGACCAGGTCAGGGCGGAGGCGCGTCAGCAACCGCAAAGCCCGGGCCTGACCCCGGGGATCGCCGTGGACCGCGCCGATGAGGATGAGGCGGCCGGGCCGGGTGCTGGGCTCCGCCGCCTCAGCCGTAATATATGGATTAAAGGTGCTCTCCGGCATGGCGAAACTTATCTGGCTAAGAGGGTGTCAGCAGCATAACACCGGCCGCGGATCAATGAGCGTTATCCCGGGGTCCCGGCCCAGGTTTTCCCAGGTGAGGCGGTCCGGGTCCAGCCCCGCCGGTGCCCAGGCGAAGGTCAGATGCAGATGGGGCGCGAGGGCGGTTTTCCGGCCGGGACCGGCTGAAATGGCCGCGATGATTTCACCCTCGGCCACAACTTGCCCGATGGTCAGCCCATCGAGGGGCGCGGTGTGGCCATAAGCCGAATAGAGCTTTCGGCCGGGGTCGCTAAAGATTTCATGGCTGATAAAGATGGATTTTCCGAGAAAATCAGGGGAGATTTTGACGATGACGCCGGGAAAAGCCGCGGGTATGCGGATATGTTGATCCAGTATTTTGACCAGGCCCCGGGCATCAGCAAAACTGTATAAATCCAGGCCTTCATGGGGACCGGGTCTGGGTCCCCCGCCTCCCCACCATTTCTCCAGGGAATGAAACAACATGCCCGGCTGGAAGAGCCATTGGTCAAAATCACGCATCCGGGTGCGGTTGTGCGCCACCAGATATTCCAAAAACCGGCTTTGGGGATTAGGTGAGGTCGGCATGGAGGAAGCGGCTATTGAGCCATAAGAGATTCGAGATGGTGCATTGGGACCTTTGAAAGGGTCCATTTCCTTGTCATTCTGAAGGAGCGCAGCGACTGAAGAATCTTACCAAGACAAGATCCTTCGCTGCGCTCAGGATGACAACAAAGCGGCTTGCAGGGTTCTTCAATGGCGCTAGGAAAACTGCTTGCTGTTTCCGCAGGGTTCAGCCGACCCCGGCTCCGGCCAGAAGCCTGTGCCACCTTTAATCCTGCACGAACTCCCGGCCATCCTTTAAGGCCATTTCGGCCTTGGCCAGTTGGCGGCCCAGGTAGATGGCGTGGTTGATATCCGAGATCGCCACGTCCCGGGCGATTTCGTGTTGCAGGCGCGCAGCCTTTTTACCTCGATATACTTTCAAGGTGACGTCCTCGAAGCGGTGCTCCACCAGGATGTCCTTGCCGTCCAGGGTTACCCGGAAATAACCCATGGGGTCCAAGCGCACCTTGAATGGGCGATCACCGATGATCATCATAGCCCGGTCCAGTTCCCGGGGGTCTATACTTATGGAATGACTGATCACAGTAATTGGACCTATGTGCATTTTAACTCGTTTTGCAACCCATTTTTGTATAGCCATCAATCCATAAAAATTTTGGAACCAACCATCTAATGCATTGTGAGTTCTAAATGTTGCAGTTAAAGTTAATTTTTTATCATACTTTCTAAAAAACAAAGATACAAAGCAAGGGTGACCTGATGGAGCCTTTAAATCTTTTGAGTTATCCCACAAGGTAATATAAGCTTTTCGATCTTCCGGGTCTTTTTTTAGACGAATTACGCATCTCTCAAGGCTATCCAACCCAAAATGAGACCTGAGTCTTTCGCTATAATTATAAGTCTCATCGGGACGAAGTTGAACCCATTTGAGAAGTCTGGCTTGTCCTTTTAATGATGGCTTGTCTGGTCTAATTTTGCTTCTTACAATGTCTTTTTGGTATTTCCTAAATTTTTCTGGATCTATATTATATGCTTTTAGATCATTATCCGAATCAGATCTTGGCTTTTCAACTACAACTTTAATATTTTGCAATTCTAAACGATCCCCTTTCTTCAGCGTTACCCGTCTGCCGAAACGTGATAATAAATATAAGAGTT
>JBAZKX010000373.1:0-3348 GCA_041650575.1 Desulfobaccales bacterium | reverse complement strand
CTTTTGCCACATTGAGACGCGCAAGCACCCAATCATATACAGCCTTTGGATTGTATCTATCTCCCATTGGATCATTAAAGTTCATCGGGCTCTGGCCGAAGGCCTGATAGAGGTTCATGGAGTCGGCGTAGCCCATGGGGTCGGGCTGGGTGAATCTTCCGAGGTCGGGATCATAATAACGGGTATGATCCCAATATCGAATTTCGCGCACCCCCACAAAGCCCGTCGTTATTGCATCCTGGGGAAATGACCCCAAATCCCATCTCACACGATTTTGTGACCATCCCCCTGTTTTTTCGCCTCCGAAAATATTCTCGGCCGAGGCATCGCAGCTCACGGCCTCGAAGAGGCGGATTGGAGCGTTCTCCTCCGACTGGAAAGCGATGAGGTCGAGCGTTTCGCTCTCGTCGTAGACGAGCAGGAGCGCCGGAGCGGGATCAGGGGCGGGGCTCTGGAAAGAGGAGAGGGAGGGATTCGGCCAGGCGGGGAGCGCCGATGTGGAGGCGGGGCTCTGGTAGTTCCCGAAGGCCGAGGTACAGGCCAGGAGGAGCAGGATCAGGAAGCTTTTTTTAACGGCGTTTTCCACCCCTTGAGTGTACCCCTATTCCCCCCCGGATTCAAGCGGCTTTCGGCTGTGATGGAGGGTCAGCACGGAGGGGATTTCGGGGACTCTTGAGCGGTATCTTTCTCGTGGGTGGCAGCGCTGATAGACGGCCTTGAGGTCCCCAAGCTCGATCTTTGTGTACCGCTGCGTGGTGGTGATGCTCTCGTGGCCGAGCATCTCCTGAATGGCCCGGATGTCGGCCCCCCGCTTGAGCAGATGGCAGGCGAAGGTGTGCCGCAGGACGTGGGGCGTGACGGCCTTCTCGATCTCCGCCTTGTCGCCGTACCGCTGCAGGGCCGCGCTGAAGTCCCACCGCTTGACCCTTCGCCCTCTCGGGCTGAGGAACAGGTACGGGGCCGCCGCGGCTCCCGGCACGTGGGGCCGGATGGTTTTGAGATAGCCCTTAATGTAGGCCCCCGCCCACGTGGAGAGCGGGACCATCCTTCCCTTCCCGTACTTCCCCTTGCGCACCACCAGGACCCGCTCCTTGAGGTGGATGTCGTTGAGGGCCAGGGCGGTGAGCTCGGAGATCCGGATCCCCGTGCCGTAGAGGACCTCGACCATGGCCCGGTCGCGGTAGCCCTCGGGGGTGTTGGTGGGGATGGCCTTGATGAGGGCGTGGACCTCACTCTCCGAAAGCGGCTCCCGCTTGATCTCCTTCGGCACCCTCGGGCTGGGGAGCGCGGCGGCGGGGTTGGTGAGGATGTGGTCGGCCGTGTGGAGCCAGTTGAAGAAACACTTGAGCGTCCCGATCCTGCTTTGCAGGCTGGCCGCGCTGTAGGGCTTGCCGTCCTTCTTCACCGCGTTGACGATCCGCGTGTTGTAGGTGAAGAGCATCTCCTTGTTGACCCTGGCAATGTCCTCGATCCCTTTTTCCTCCAGCCAGGCCAGGAAGGGCTTGATGGTGCGGACGTACTGCCCCTGCACGCTCTCGGCGTAGCGGCCCATCTTGAGCCAGCGGTGGAAGCCCTTCAAGAGGCCGGTCAGTTTCGGGGGTGGCATTGCTCGATGGTTGCGTGGAGGTGGTTCATCGTCACGCGGGTGTAGCCCTGGGTGCTCTCGGCCCGGCTGTGGCCGAGAAACATCTGCACGTGGAAGAGGGTGGCCCCGTTCTGGAGGAGGTGGCAGGCGGCGGTGTGGCGGATCAGGTGCGGCCAGACTTTTCTTTCGATGCCCGCTACGCGGGCATAGCGCCGGCAGTTGGTGTCCATTTGCACCTTGCACAGCGGCTTCCTCTGGCCGCTCAAGAAAAGATAGGGTGTGGCCTTGCCCCGCGCCAGGCGCGGGCGGGCCAGGTCCAGGTAGGCCCGGATGTAGGCGGCCGCGTCCTGGGACAGGAGGGCCCAGCGGCACTTGCCGCCCTTGCCCTTTTCGATGTAGGCCAGGTTTTGCGCCAGGTCCACGTCCCGCATCTTGAGGGCCAGGAGCTCGCCCAGCCTCATCCCCGTGGCGTAGAGGGTTTCAAACATGGCCCGGTCCCGCAAGCCCAAGACCGTGTCGGGGTCCGGGGCGCGCAGGAGGCGGTCCACCTCCCGGCGGGTGAGCGGGACGGGGAAGAGGGGTCTGTGGTGCGGGGTGTGGATGTGGGCGGCGGGGTGGATCAGGATCATTTCCCGGTTGAAGAGCCAGTCGAAGAAGCTCTTGAGGATGGCGGCCTTGACGTCCTGGGTGGCCGGGGCCTGGTCCGCCAGCGTGGCCCGGTATTCGTCCACGTGGGACTTGCGCACCTCCCGCAGGCTCTCCACCCCCCGGGCCAGGAGAAAGCCCGCGAAACGCCACAGGACGGCCCTGCAGCGGCCCTTGTAGTCCGCCCCGAAGACCGACCCCGCCACAAACCGCCCGATCAGCCGCCGCATGAAAGGAGGAATGGGGCCCCTGTCCTTCTTCCTTCTTCTCTTGTCTGTTGTTTTTGTTTTGGCTTTTGCATCTTCCCCAGCTACCAGCTGCCAGCTACCAGCTACCGGCTTTTTTGATGGGGGGTCCGCTTTTTCATGTACCGGTGTACCGCTTTGGCACCTTTTGCCGTTGGGTGCTGCATTCCCACCGGTACACCCCCCCGTGTACCGGTCTGTACCGCTTGACCCGCTTTCAGCGGGCGGGTTCCCGGGTCCAGGCATACTTGCCCTTGAGTTCCGCCGGCGAGAGCAGCCCGGCCAGGGCGGCCGCCTGCTCGGGGCCCGCCACCAGGCTGTAGGTGTTGCGGCTCCCGCTGGGCCCCTTGTCCACGCTGATGTACTCGTACTCCTCGAGCTCGGAGAAGAGGCGCTTGATTCTTTGATGGGGAAGCCCCGTGAATTCCCTCACGTCCTTGCGGGTGAAAAGGATGGCATTCAACGGCTGTTTCTCCTTCTCGGCCCGCGCCTTGAGCATGGCCTGGATGTGGGAGAGCAGATCCCGCAGGGGCTTCTGACAGTCGCGGAAGGTTTCGGCCAGAAGGTCTTTCGCCAGGGAGAGGGCGATGGTGTAGTCCTCGATCCCGGCCAGGATCACCTCCTGCCCGTGGATCGTCTTTCTCGGCCGCTGGTACTGATGGAGGTAGGCCAGGACCTCGATGAGGTTTAAGAATCTCTGGTGGTCCCTTCTCGCTCGTAGCTTCTGGTGGGGAAACTGGATGTGCCTGGCGAAGGGGATCACCACGGGGAGGGGCTTGAGGAGGCGCTGGGCGTGGTGGTGCTTCTGGACGATCTTCTGGTGCCCCGCCTTGAGGAGCAGGCCGTCCTCCGTCTTGAAGAATTTCTGGTACT
>JBAZKX010000372.1:0-3355 GCA_041650575.1 Desulfobaccales bacterium | reverse complement strand
CACCCCCAGGCCGTGGCGAAGCAGCTTGTCCTTGATGCTTTTGGCCGCCCGCTTCCCCGGCTCGTCGGAGTCAAGGCACAGGATCACGCTCCGGGTGCCGTACTCCTCGAAGAAGCGCAGATGGTCCGCCGTCAGGCCGTTGATGCCGTAGAGCGGGAGGACGTTTAAGTATCCGGCTTCGATAAAGGAGAGAGCATCGAGGATGGATTCCGTGATGATGATCTCTTTACTCTTGGAAGCGTGGGCCGCATTGAAGAGGCCTCGGTGGGGGCCGGGGAGGTAGTAGTGGCCCGCGCCCTTGATCTTCCGTCCGTAGAGGCCCACCACGGCCTCACCATCGAGGAGCGGGACCGTGATACAGCCGGAGAAGCGTTCCTTGCCGGTGGCCGTCATCAGCCCCACGGCCTTGAGCCTTCGGCTCTCGGCCTTGGCCGTCAGGCCGCCGGCGGCGTACCCGATCCGGAAGGCCCGCCAGGTGTCGGGGTTGGTGAAGCCCCGGCCCTTGAGGTAGGCCTGGGCCTCGAGGGATTCAAGAAGGCTTTTGTGGTAGACGTCCACGGTCCGGGTGAGGATCTCCACGCGCTCTTTGCCCTTCATGTCCAGCGGCGTTTCCTCGGGAAGCTTGCCGCCGAGGGCCACGTGGGCCTCCTTGAAAGAGAGGTTCTCGAGCTGCATCAGAAAGGCGTAGACATCCCCGCCCGCTTTGCCTTTTCCCTTGCAGGCCCCCAGGCAGGACCATAGTTGTTTCTCGGGGTCCACGATGAGCGAGGGGTTATGGTCATCGTGGAAGGGGCAGAGCCCCTGGAAGACTTTGCCGGTCCGCTTGAGCTTCACGCCCTTGGACTCGATGAAGGCGGCGAGCTCGTGCCGCGCCTTCACCTCCTGGATGATCGCCTGTTCAATCAGCATGGAGAGCCTCCTTTCCGAGGGTGGAAGAAAAGTCCGGGTTTTGGGGAATGGATTTTTGAGGGTGAATCGGCCCGAGAATGCCCGTCCTGATTGGATTCTCCCGGGTTTTTCCCGCACTGGGCCCCGCTGAGGGCCGAAAACTTGTCAAGGGTTCCATAAGCGTTACATTGATGTTCCATGAGTGCATCGCATGGTGTACCATATGTGATTCACGCTTGTCAAGTGGGAAAAGAGCACTCAGGAGGTCAGGGTGTACAATTTGCCTATGATTATCAGCAAAAGAATCGTCGAGCTTCGGACCGAGAAGACCTGGACACAAGAGGAACTTGCCGAGAAGGTCGGGGTCCACTTCCGCAGTATCGGCCGCTGGGAGCGTGGGGAAGCGCTCCCGGGAGCGGAGGAGCTCCTCAAGCTGGCCCAGGCCTTCGGCGTGACGGCCGATTACCTTCTCTTCGAGGGCGCGCCCCGCGACGGCAGGGTGGACATCCCCGACTCCACCCTGCTCAAGCTCTTCGAGGAGATCTCCACCATGGATGACGAGACCCGGACTGTCGCCAAGCAGCTTCTGGACGCCCTGGTATTTAAGAAAAAGGTGTCTGAAGAGGTTGGAAAGCGGGCATAGGTATGGGCGACGCGCAGTCCACTATCCCGCCGCCCCAAGCTCCAGCCAAAACTTCCGATGAGGCCATTAAGAAATATGCAGAGCTTTACCAAATGGCCAAAGAAGTTTTTGCCCAAGAGCTGGACAGGTTCCACCGCCTTGATCAGAAGGCCTCGATGCTCCTGTCCGCTCTTACTGTCATCATTGGGGCTTTCACTCTGGCCATTAAGGGCCTTCACCCTGAATGTCTTCCCCCCTCAAGCTGTCTTGAATACATTATCATCGCTTCATGCCTTCTTCTTTTTTTCTGCCTCGCAAAATCCTGGTACCATCTCGTTTCCGTTCTTTGCCTGCACACTGTTCGGAGAGCGCCTTTGAATGAAGATTCTTTGAATTTTTTTAACGATAATCGTCTCATTGACATTTATTTTTCCCAGGCAAAACGCTTTGCTGAATTCCTGCCCGAAAACATGGCCAAGACCGATCTTAAAGCCGCACATTTTGGTAAAGCCTACTGGTGGTTGCGTGTCGCCCTTTTTGTTTTTATAGCTGTGGCTCTTTCCTATGCGCTTTGGCTTGCCTTTCAGGAGGTTCCCTCATGAACGAAAAAGAAGACCGCCCCAAACAGGATCAGCCCTCCCAGGAGGCTAAGACACCTCCGGAAGGGAAACCACTTCTAACCGTTACTGCACCAGAGTTCGAACACGTCAAGGCCCAGCTTGACTTGGATCCTATCAAGCTGGGCCCTTCCAAGAGCATCTCTCCAATGAATCAGGACAGATGCTCTTCTAATCCGGACACGCCTAGCCATAATCTCAAGGCCCCAGAGTTCATTGAAAAGCTTGCCTCAGAGACTCCCCCTGTCCCACCTAAAAAGCAAAAGCAGGATGCTGACCCTAAAGAGTAGTCCTATGAAGGAGGTATTTTCTCATGGCAAAAGATGATAAACCGACCACACCACAAAACATTGAGAAGCCACCTGTGGATAAGCCCGATCCGAGAATCCAAGCGCCTCAATTTGATGTGATCACCGAAGGCGGGCCACCACCTGATAAAGTGAAGAAAGGCTAGTTGCAGAAATTTTTTCACTGCCCACTTTGAGCGACTGACTCCTGCGTCTTCCCTCCCTCTGCGCCAGGCGCGCGGTGCGCGCCTGTCACACCGCTTGCACGAGGGCGGGCAAGCGGCCGACCCTCACGACCCGACCGACCACCCAACGCCCCACCGACCACCCAGCACCACCGCCCGACGGCCCACCGGCCCCCGGATGTGGTGCGGGCCGCTCGTTAGCGGCCCGCAGTTGCCCCCGGCAGCCAGCGGCAAGCGGCGGGAAGGGCGCGCGGGTAGAGGGCAAGCCGGCCGGCAAGTCCGGGGCCGGGGCTCCCCATTCCGTCCCCGGCCTTGCATCTCGGCCTGTCCGATAATGGCGCATTATCGGACCTTGCCCCGTGGGTCCCTTCCCGCTTCGCCCTTCGGGTTTACATAACGCGAGCGTTATGCAAACTTGCCGCAGGCTGCCCCTCCGCCCATTGAATACAAAACAAAACCGGGGCCGGGCACGCGCCGCGCCGGTGCGGAGCCTCAATTTCTCCACCCCGTCACGTCGCCCGCACCGTCCCCGCTCCACCACCCGCACGGCATCACGTCGCCCCGATGAAGCATCGGGGCTCTCGTCATGCCGTGCCCGAGAGCGGCATCATTTCCGGTCCCGTGAAGCACGGGACCTCCAATCATGCCTTCCCCCACACAGGGACCTGCAAGGTAGCGGCGGAGCTTATCCTGGCTTGCGCCAGGACGCTCCCCCGTCCCAGCTAATGCGGGGGCGCTCCCGGGCGCGCCCCCGCT
>JBAZKX010000371.1:0-3355 GCA_041650575.1 Desulfobaccales bacterium | reverse complement strand
GTGCTCATGCCAAGATCCAGGGCCTCCTGGAATTGATCAATGACCTGTTGGACGTGGCCAAGATGGAAGCCGGCCACGGGCAGATGGAGCAGGTCCCCCTGGATCTGGGCGACATCCTGCGCGAGTTGGTGGAACTTCTGCGAGAGCGGGCCGCCAGCCAGAAGGTCGTCTTGAAGCTGGAGATCCCCGACGGCAATCCCCTGGTGCTGGCCGACCGCCGCAGCATGGAAGAAATCTTCACCAACCTGGTGAGCAATGCCATCAATTACTCCCCGGATGGGGGCGAAGTCAAGATTGCCGCCGTCTCCCGGGGCGACTACCTGGAGGTTCTGGTGAGCGACCAGGGCATCGGCATCGAGGCCGAGGAGCTGCCCAAGATCTTCGACAAGTTCTACCGGGTCAAGAGCCCCAAGACCCGGCTGGTGATCGGCACCGGCCTGGGCCTGGCCCTGGTCAAAGGGCTTATCGAGGCCCACCGCGGGTCGGTGGACGTGGAGAGCGCAGTCGGAGTGGGCACCACCTTTCGGGTCAAGCTGCCCACCGTGACCGACTTGAAGGGCGCCGATGCAGGCAAGTGAGTTCAGCCGGCAAATCCTGGTAGTGGACGATGAGCCCGCGGTGCGGACTGGCATCGCCCAGGTCCTGTCCCGGCAGGACCTGGCGGTCACCGTGGCGGCCGACGCCGCCCAGGCCATGGAACACCTGGCCCGCCACGCCTTTGCCATCGTGCTCCTGGACATCAAGCTGCCGGACCTGAGCGGGGTGGAGCTACTTAAGCTCCTGCGCCGGGACTTTCCCGAAACCGAGGTCATCATGATCACCGGGTATCCCACCATCCAGGGTGCGGTGGAGTGCATCAAGCTGGGGGCCCTGGACTACCTGGTGAAGCCCTTCCGCATCGATGAATTGGAAGTAGTGGTGCGCAAAGCCCGGGATCACCTGGCCCAGAAAGGCAAGGGCAGCGGCCCCGAAGCCGGCGACCTGGGCCTGGATTTCATTATCGGCAAAAGCCCCGCCATGAAGCAGGTGTTCGCCAAGATCAGGCGGGCCGCGCCCAGCGACAGCACGGTGCTCCTGACCGGGGAGTCGGGCACCGGCAAGGAGCTGGTGGCCCGGGCCATTCACCTGCTCAGCCCCCGGTCGGATAAGGAGTTCGTGCCGGTGGACTGCTCCGCCCTGGTGGAGACCCTGCTGGAGAGCGAGCTGTTCGGCCACGTCAAGGGCTCCTTTACCGGCGCGCACCAGACCAAGCACGGGCTCTTCGAGCTGGCCAACCACGGCACCTTTTTCTTCGATGAGATCAGCAACCTGAGCCTGAACATCCAGGCCAAGCTCCTCCGGGTGATTCAGGAACGGGAGTTCATGCAGGTAGGGAGCCAGAAACGCGTCAAGCTGGATATCCGTATCATCGCTTCGTCCAACCGGGACCTCCAGGAGGCAATCAAGGCGGGCGCCTTCCGGGAGGACCTTTACTATCGGTTGAGCGTCATCCCCATCCACCTGCCCCCCTTGCGGGAGCGGAACGGCGATATCCCCCTGCTGGCCGATCACTTCCTGCGCAAGTACAGCCTTAAAGGCCAGCGGGAAGTCACCGGCATCTCCAGCCGGGCCTTGAAGATGCTCGTTGACTATGCCTGGCCTGGGAATGTGCGGGAATTGGAGCACACCATCGAACGCATCGTCATCCTGGAGGACGGGGAGATCGTGCAGCCGGAACACCTGCCCAGTTTCATTTCCCAGCGCCAGGGGGAGTTTCAGGTATTCTCCGATGAGAACTATTCCCTGGAGGAGTTGGAGAAGCGTTACATCCAGTTCATCCTGCGCCACACCAGGGGCCGGCGCCAGGAGGCCGCCCGGATCCTGGGCATCAACCGCAAGACCCTGACCCACAAAATCGACAAATACAACCTGAAGGTAAGCTGGTAGGCGGGAACTCGGCTCACCCCATGGAGCCGTCGGGCCTGTGGCGCCGAGGTTTATATCGGTCTCTCAACTACCCGCCTGCATCATGATATAGTATAAAGGTAATGGTTAACCTTAAAGATCATTTAGGTGGCACTCTGGGGGAGAAACGGTCATGAAAAGGTTTACCGGGTTCGGCCTGGCGCTGTTGGCAGGCCTAATTGTCATCATCGTCATCCTGCTGCGGCTCTTTCTCGGAGGTTCTCCGAAGACCGGGCCAGCCACGGTTACCGCGCCCGCGCCACCGGCTCCCACTGCCGTCGCGCCCCAGCCGGCCCCGGCGCCCGCCCCTCAGCAGCCGCCGGCCGGCCCAGTCACCGTCCAGCCGGGTCCGCCTTCCAGCGCGCCTCCGGAGGCGGGTCCTCCGGCGGCGCAGGTGGCGCCTTTAGCGCCCCTGCAGCCGGAAAAGCAATACGGCTTCCTGGCGGGCACGTTCCGCCGCTACCCTGACGCGGCCAAGCTCCTTAACAGGTTGAAGAAGCAAGGAAAACCGGCGTTTATCCGCCGGGACCCGGCCAATGAGCAGCGTTACCAGGTATGGGTGGGACCCCTGGCCACTCCCCAGGAGGCTGAGGCCGCGAAAAAGTCCCTCCGGCGCCATCTCAAGGGAACCCCCAAAATTGAGGCCATCGAGAACCCCGTGCCCAAATAGCCCCGGCCGGGTAAGCCTTCATTGTACGAAGACTTCCACGGCGTCGCCCTGGCCGCCCGGCCCCGCCGCGTTGAGGCGGTGGCGGCCCCGGGTCAAATCCAGGGGCAGTTCGTAGGGCGGGCCGGTGGCCGCGACTTCCCGCCCATCCACAAACCAGGTAACCGAGGGCACCGGGTCCCGGCATAGGACCTTGACGGTGACGCGGATCGTCTCTGCCGGTGGTGTCAACAGGAAGCGGTCCCCGGCCAGGGGATAGCTGATGCTGATCCGGGAGTTGAGGCCGACCGCCCCCGCGGGGGCTGAACCCGCGGCCGCCGACGGGCTCCCGAAAGCCTTGGCCAAATCCTGATCAAATTCCGCCAGGCGAAACCGCCCTTCCCCGCCCTTCTCGAAGCGCTGATGCAGCCAGCCCGCAAACGTGGCGGGCATGCGGTGCCAGGGTTCCCGGGGGTGGTGATAGGTGCAGAACGTCTGGGGGTCGGTCCCGGCCATAAAAAATTCCCGGCGTTGGTGTACGCAGCCGGGTCCCGGCTTCAGGCCCGAGAAGGCGCATACCGTGGCCTCAGCGACCCCGCCCGGCCGGAGGAAAGGTTGGGGCGCGGCCGCGGCAAACAAGACCGCGGCCAGATCCGCCACGATGGGGGCCGCAGCCGCAGCGCCGCTTAACTTGGCCGTAGGGCGGCCGTCGAAATTGCCGATCCACGCCGCGATGGTGTACTCCGGGGTGTAGGCCACGGTCCA
>JBAZKX010000370.1:0-3359 GCA_041650575.1 Desulfobaccales bacterium | reverse complement strand
CGCTCCGCAAACCTGAGATAGAGGTCCAGGGCCTGGGTTTCCAGCATCATAGCCAGGTCCAGCACCTCGGGCACGGTCTCCAGGTGGGACCGGTTGGCCTCCAAAAATTCCCGGGCGTTGAAGCCGCCTTCCAGGGTATCGGACGCCACCTTGGCATCAAAGGTTGGCCGGTCCTGACCGGGCTCCACCTGCCGGTAGGCCTCGAAGAGGCGGTCCTCGTGGTGCACCTCCACCCGGGCGAGTTTTTTGAAGACCTGCTGCACTTCCGGATCCCGGCATTGCTGATCCAGAGTTTCATAAAACAGTTGCAGCGCCTTCTCCATGCCGTAGGCCAGGGTAATGATCTCCGCCGGGGTCTCGTCTCCCCGCACCAGACTCAGGTTGAGCTCCTTGGGGCCGGTGGCCTTGTGTCCTTGAAAGGCCTTGATCCCCCCGGCCAGATTATAGACCTCCTTGAATCCCCAGCCGTTCAGCATTTGAGCCGCTACCCGGCTGCGGCCGCCCACCGCGCAGTGCACGATGGTGGGTTTCTCCGGGTCCAGTTCCTTGTAGGTATCGGGCAACTGGGGCAGGGGCATGAGCCTGGCCCCGGGGAGGTGCTCCTCCTCGTATTCCCTGGGCTGCCGTACGTCCAGCAGGGTGTACTCCCCTTCCCGGTGCTTGGCCATATACGCCTTGGCCTCGTCGGCCTCCAGGGAATCCACCGGCGTGAACAGCTTTTTCAATTGGATCATCGTCTTTGAACCTCTTTCTTAATTTCTACTCAGCCGCCCTTGAGAGGACTGGGAGGGGGGGTGTCGGAGAGGGCGGGACCATAAACCAAACACCTGCGTGCTACCGGTCCGCCGGGCTCCCTGCAGAATTCATCAGCCGATAAAAATCCTGGCGTCCAGGACCACCGCGCCCTGGCCCGCTTCGAAGACCGTAAAGGGGTTCATGTCCAGTTCCTTCAATTCCGCAAAGTCCAAGGCCATCTGGGAGAGGCGCTCCAGGCACTCTCCGATAGCCGCCAGATCGGCCGGCGGCAGGCCCCGGTAGCCCGTCAGGGTCCGGTAGCCCTTGAGGCCCTGGATCATTTTCAGGGCCCAATCCTCTGAAATAGGCGCCAACTGGAAGGTCACATCCCGGAACACCTCGACAAAGGTGCCCCCCAAGCCGAACATCAAGAGCGGCCCGAAATGCGAGTCCCGGCTCATACCCAGGATGGTCTCCCGGCCCGGGGGCATCATCTTCTGCACCAACATGCCTTGCACGTCGGCCCCGGGGTGGGCCTGGGCCACCGCAGCCAGGATCTCGCCGTAAGCCTTACGGATTTCGTCCCCGTTAGCCAGGTTCAGCTTCACCCCGCCGACGTCGAACTTGTGAATGACGTCCGGGGAGACGATTTTCAGGGCCACCGGATATCCCATGATCCCGGCCGCTTGGACCGCCTCATCTGGACTATGCGTCCAGGTATTAGGCGCCACCGGGAACCCATAAGCCTGGAAAATTTCATGGGCCTCGGGCTCCAGGACGTACTTCCGCCCGGCCGCCTTGACCCGGTTCAACACCGCCTGCACTCGATCCCGGTCCACATCGGTAAAGGTCTTCACGTCATAACGGTCCCGATGAATGCTGGTGGCGTAGCGGCCCATGGCCGCCATACTCCGGACCGCCTCCTCCGGAAAATGGTAATGCGGAAGATGCGCCTTGGACCAGATGGCCAGGGTTTCTTCGATTTCTCCCAGGGCCATCTGGCAGACCAGGGTGGGTTTGTGGTACTTGGGCGCCACCTCCGCCACCGTGGCGGCGATGGCCGCCAGGTTGGTCATGAGCTGCGGGGTCGAAATGACGATGACCCCATCCACGTTGGCATCCCCCAAAACCCCTTCCAGCGCAGCGCGGTAGCGATCCTCCCGGGCGTCCCCCAGCACATCCACCGGATTGTGAAGATTGGCCGCAGGGGGCAGCCCCGCCTTGAGCTTGGCCACGGTGCTTTCTTCGAACTCCGCGATCTCCAGGCCATAGCGCACCGCGGCGTCGGTAGTCATGATGCCCAGGCCGCCGGCATTGGTCACAATGGCCACCCGGTTGCCCTGGGGGATCGGCTGGGTGGAAAACGCCAGGGCATAATCGAACAGCTCCTCCAGGGATTCCACCCGCAGCACCCCGCATTGGGCAAAGAGGGCGTCATAGGCCTGGTCGGAGCCGGCCAACGCCCCGGTGTGCGACGACGCCGCCCGGGCCCCCGCCGCGGTCCTCCCGGACTTGATGGCCAGAATGGGCTTCTTGTTGCCCGACTCCCCGGTGATCTCCCGGGCCAGTTGGAAAAATTTCTTCGGGTCGGTCAGGTCTTCCAGATAAAACAGGATGACGTCCGTTTGCGGGTCGTCCTTCAGGTAAGCCAGAAAATCGTTCTCGTTGAGGTCGGCCTTGTTGCCCACGGACACGAACTTGGACAGGCCGATCTCTTCCCCCTGGGCATATTCCAGGGCCGCCACCCCCACCGCGCCGCTCTGGGACACCAGGGCAATGTTGCCGGGGCGCGGCATCAGCCGGGCAAATGAGCCGTTCAGTGACACCTGCGGGTCGGTATTGATGATGCCCAGGCAATTGGGTCCCAACAGGTGGATGTCGTTCTTATGGGCCGCCGCCAGGACCTCCTGTTCCTTGCTCACCCCCACGCCGCCCAACTCCTTAAAGCCCGCAGTGATGACGATGGCCGACTTGATCCCTTTTTGGCCGCACTCCTCCATAACCCCGGGGACCGCATCGCTGGGCACGATGATGATGCTCAGGTCCACGGGGTCCGGGATGTCCAGGACCGACGGGAAGGCCTTGACGCTCATGACGCTGGCAGCCCTGGGGTTAACCGGGTACACCACCCCGGCATAGCCGTGGGTGAAGACGTTGGCAAAAACCGCCTGCCCCACGCTGCCCACCCGGTTGGTGGCGCCGATGACCGCCACTGACCGGGGCGCAAACAGGACGCTGAGATCATGAGTATCACGTTCCATCAGTTCGCCTTTTTGGCCGGGGGGCGCGCTTAAGCCACTCCCGGATCTCTTGTTTGATACGCCGCACCACCTCCGGGATGGCCGCGGCCACTTCCGTGGATAAATCCCGACCCGGTTCGAAATTCTGCCCTTCGATCCCGTAAATGACGAGAAAGGGAGGTAATTCTCCCAACACCCGCCCCAGGGCCATGGCTTCGGCCACTCCCCAGCCATGGGACGAAGGCGACCGGGAGAGTTCCACCGGCACGCCGCCGAGGGCGTCAAAGCGATAGATGGCTCCCGGAGACCCGCCGGAGGAGACCGCGTCCGCCACGATCACCCCGTCGGCGCCGGTTAAAGCGTCCTGCACCTCTCCGGCCATGC
>JBAZKX010000369.1:0-3361 GCA_041650575.1 Desulfobaccales bacterium | reverse complement strand
GTCCTGGGGGGCACCTCGGTCATCACCACGGCCACGGACGTACAAGGTCTGCCGGCCCTGGACCTGCTGGCGGGAGAGCACGGCCTGGTGATCGAAAACCTGGCGGAGGTGCGGGGCATCCACATGGCGTTGCTGGAGGGCCGGCCGGTGCGGGTGGTGGACCCGGAAGGCTGGCTGGCGGAGACGCTGGCCCAATATCCTGAGCTTTTAATCCCCGAGCCCGATCTGGAGCGGGCCCTGGCAAGCCCCGGCCCCGCGGTGTACGTGGGCTGGCGGGAACGCTCCTGGCCCCCGGGATGGCTCAGGCTGCGGCCCCGGAACCTGGTGGCCGGCATGGGTTGCCATAAGGGCGCGGCAGCCTCCGAACTCATAGCCTTTATTCAGCAAACGTTTCAGCAGGAAGGGTTGTCCCTCCTTGCCCTCAAGGCCCTGGCCACCATCGAGGCCAAAAAGGAGGAACCCGGGCTGCGGATGGCCGCCCGGAGTCTGGGAGTCGAACTCATATGGTTTACAGCAGCGGAATTAGAGGCAATACCGGTACCGAACCCGTCGCCGCAGGTGATCCGCCACATGGGAGTGGCGAGTGTCAGCGAAGCCGCGGCCCTGAAGGCGGGGGGAGTGGAACTGGTCGTGACCAAGCGCAAGGCCGCCAACGCCACCCTGGCGGTGGCCCGGGTCGCCTGACGGTGGTGAGCCTGGGCCCAGGCTTTCCCGAATATATCATCCCCCAGGCCCAGGCCGCGCTGGCGAGCGCGCAAGTGGTGGTGGGCTATCAGACCTACATCGAGCTGGTGCGCCCCCTGCTCACCCACCAGGAGGTAGTGGCCACCGGCATGAAGGCCGAAGTGAAGCGCTGCGGCCTCGCCCTGGACCGGGCCCGGGCCGGAGCGTGGGTGGCCCTGGTGTCCAGCGGCGACGCCGGCATCTACGGCATGGCCGGACTGGTCCTGGAGATGTGCGCCGCGCACGGCCTCAAAGTGGGGCCGCCCGACGCCGAGGGCGAGGTGGACTTTCACCTGGAGGTGATTCCCGGCATCCCGGCCCTGGCCGCGGGCGCGGCCCTGTTGGGCGCGCCCCTGATGCACGATTTCGTCGCCATCTCCTTGAGCGACCTGCTCACCCCCTGGGAGACCATTGCAAAGCGCCTGGAACTGGCGGCCCAGGGCGATTTCGTCATCGTGCTTTATAATCCCAAGAGCAAAAAGCGGGACTGGCAACTGGGAGCGGTGCGGGACCTGCTGCTGCGCCATAAAGGCCCCGATACCCCCGTGGGCATCGTCTCCCGGGCTATGCGCCAGGGGCAGGCCACCACTGTCACCACCCTGGCGGAGATGCTGCAACAGGAAGTGGATATGCAGACCATTGTCATTATCGGCAATTCCCAGACTTACGCGTATGGCCCCTACATGATTACCCCCCGGGGTTACCTGGCGAAATACGGGGAGCAGGTGTCAGGGAGCAGGGGCTAGGGATCAAGGGTCAGGGAAAAGAAGTGGCGAGGATGTCACAGTAATTGGAACGCTGCGCTAGGGGCCAGGGAAAAGCTGACCGCTGATAGCTGAAAGCTGATAGCTAATAATCATGAAATATCGTCCTTTAATGATCCTGGGGTCGGGCTCCGATGTGGGCAAGAGCATCATGGTGGCCGGGCTCTGCCGCATTTTCCGCCAGGAGGGCATCCGGGTGGCGCCCTTCAAGGCCCAGAACATGGCCCTGAACAGCTTCATCACCCCGGAAGGCGGCGAGATGGGCCGGGCCCAGGTGGTCCAGGCCCAGGCCGCGGGCCTGGCGCCCCACGTGGACATGAACCCCATCCTGCTCAAGCCCAGCAGCGAAGTGGGTTCCCAGGTGATTGTCCACGGACAGGTGTATGGCAACTATTCGGCCCGTGATTATTACTCGCTTAAGCCCCGGCTGGGGCGCAAGGTGATGGAGAGCTACCGCCGCCTGGCCCAGGCCTATGAGCTCATCGTCCTGGAAGGCGCGGGCAGCGCGGTGGAGCTGAACCTAAAGAAGAACGACCTAGTGAACTTCAACATGGCCAAAAAGGCCGGGGCCGCGGTGCTGCTGGTGGCCGACATCGACCGGGGCGGGGTCTTCGCGGCCACCATCGGGGCTTTTCACCTGCTGACGCCGGGGGAACGCCGCCTGCTTAAGGGCTTTATCATCAATAAATTCAGGGGCGATCCGTCCCTGTTCACCGAGGGAGTGGCCATCATCGAGGGCCGCACGAAAAGGCCGGTCCTGGGGGTGGTGCCCTACGCCGGGGACCTGGTCCTGCCCGAAGAAGACAGCGTGGCCCTGGGCCGCAAGCGCCGCGGCCGGTCGGGGCCTGAGGCCGGCGGCCTCAGGATCGGCGTGGTACGCCTGCCCCATATCTCCAACTACACCGACTTCGACCCCCTGGAGCACGAACCCGGCGTGGCACTGCGCTACCTGGACCACCGGGATGAGCTGCGCGGCCTGGACCTGTTGATTCTGCCGGGGACCAAAAATACCATCAGCGACCTGCTCTATCTGAAGGAGACCGGCCTGTTCCTCCAGATTCAGGCCTATGCCCGGGAGGGCGGCCGGGTGGCGGGGATTTGCGGCGGCTACCAGGTTTTGGGGCAGGAGGTCCGGGACCCCCTGGGCGTGGAAGGCGAGCCCCGGGTGGAGGCGGGCTTGGGGCTCTTACCGGTGATCACCACCATGGCCGGGGCCAAGACCACCACCCAGGTGGAGGCCGAAGCGGCGGACGGGGCGCAGCTTTCCGCCTATGAGATTCACATGGGGGTCACCGAGCCCCGGGGGGAAGGAGCGCCGGCCTTTACGATCCTCAGCCGGAACCGCGAGCCCGTCCGGGTGGCCGACGGCTGGACCAGCGCCGATGGCCGGGTCTGGGGGACCTACCTCCACGGCTTGTTTGACAATGACGGCTTCCGCCGGGTCTGGTTGGCGGAACTGCGGCAGCATCGCCCGGACGCGCCCTCAGAGGCGCCGGAGTTGACCTATCACAGCTTCCAGGAAGCCCAACTGGACCGCCTGGCCGACCTGTTGCGCCGCCATCTGGACCTGGCGCACATCAAAACCATGATCGAACCCGAGAAGCAATGACGACGTTACCGGAAAAAACTCCCCCCCACGGGGGCGATGTGTATCACCTGGCCCGCAGCCTGGGGCTGGCGCTGAGCGACCTGGTGGATTTTTCCGCCAACATCAATCCCTTGGGGTTTCCGCGCGGGATTCCTGCTGCCGTTGACGCGGCCCTGGCCGAGATCGTCCATTATCCGGACCGCCGCTGCCTGGCGCTCAGGCAGGACCTGGCGGATTATCACGGCCTGGCCCCCGAGGCCATCCTGGTGGGCAACGGCTCCACCGA
>JBAZKX010000368.1:0-3364 GCA_041650575.1 Desulfobaccales bacterium | reverse complement strand
GGCACGTTTTATGATATTATTGAAATCCCAGCAGGAAATCGCCAAGCTGGAGGCGGCCAACCGCATCGTGGCCGAAGTCCTGCAGGGGGTTAAAGAAAAGGTCCGGCCCGGGATTGAGACCCGGGAGTTGGACGAACTGGCGGAGGAGATGTGCCGCCAGCGCAAGGTGGAGCCGGCTTTCAAGGGGTATCGCGGCTACCCGCGCTCCATCTGCGTGTCGGTGAACGAAGAGGTGGTCCACGGGATTCCCGGTTCCAGGAAGCTGGCGGACGGGGACCTGGTGAGCCTCGATTTCGGGGTTAAATACGACGGCTACTACGGCGATGCCGCCATCACCGTGCCCGTCGGGAAAGTGGCCCCCAAGGTCCTGGCCCTCATGGAGGCCACCGAGAAGTCGCTGTATGCCGGCATCGCCCAGGTCAAGGTGGGCAACCACCTGACGGATATCTCCTACGCGGTGCAGACCGTGGTGGAAGGGGCCGGCTTCGGGGTTATCCGGGATTTCGTCGGACACGGCATCGGCCGGTCGCTGCACGAGGACCCGCAGATCCCCAATTTCGGGCCGCCGGGCCGGGGCCCGGCCTTGCAGGTGGGCATGACCCTGGCCATCGAACCCATGACCTCCTTGGGTTCCTATAAGGTGCGGATTTTGAAAGACGGTTGGACCGCGGTCACCCAGGACGGGTCATACGCGGCCCACTATGAACACAGCGTGGCGTTGACGGAGAACGGCGTCTTGATTTTGAGCCGGCTCTAGCTTATAGTCTAGTAACCATTTGAAATAACTATAAAGACACGGTAGATGCCTAAAGAAGATGCCATCGAAGTCGAAGGGACGGTAATTGAGCCGCTTCCCAATGCCATGTTCCGGGTGGAGTTGCCCAACGGGCATAAGGTCCTGGCTCATATTTCCGGGAAGATGCGGATGCATTACATTAAAATTCTCCCGGGAGATAAAGTCATCCTGGAGTTGTCGCCTTACGACCTGAGTCGAGGGCGCATCGTCTACCGGGTCAGATAGGACAATACCTATGAAAGTTAGAGCCTCAGTAAAACGGATGTGCGCCAAGTGTAAGATTATTCGCCGCAAACGCGTGGTGCGGGTGATCTGCGAAAATCCCAAGCATAAGCAGCGTCAAGGCTAAAGGGGAGGAAAGGAATTGGCCAGAATCGCCGGGATCGATTTACCCCGAAACAAGAGAGTCGAGATCGCCCTGACGTATATTTTCGGCATCGGGCGCACTACCGCGGTGCGGGTGCTTAAGGAAGCCAAGGTAGATCCGAGCATCAAGACGTCGGATTTGAACGACGCGGAAATCACCAGCATTCGCCAGGTGATCGACCATACCTGCAAGGTGGAAGGAGACCTCCGGCGGGAAGTCTCCATGAACATCAAGCGCCTGATGGACCTGGGGTGCTACCGGGGCCTGCGCCATCGGCGGAGCCTGCCGGTGCGGGGCCAGCGGACCCATACCAACGCCCGCACGCGCAAGGGTCCGCGCCGCAGTGTCGTGGGCAAACGGAAGAAGGCTTAAGGAGGGGCGATGGCCAGAGCGCAGACTCGCACCAAGAAGAAAAAAGAAAAAAAGAACATCCCCGTGGGGGTGGCTCATATCAAAGCCACGTTCAATAATACGCTGGTGACCATCACCGATCCGGCGGGGAACGTGGTGTCCTGGTCCTCGGCGGGGGTGCAGGGATTTAAGGGGTCTCGGAAAGGCACGCCCTTCGCGGCCCAACTGGCGGCCCAGGACGCGGCTCGCAAAGCCATGGACCATGGCATGCGGAACGTGGACGTCTATGTCAAAGGTCCGGGCGCCGGCCGGGAAGCAGCCCTGAGGGCCTTACAGGCCGCGGGCTTGAGCGTCAACCTGATTCGGGATGTCAGCCCCATTCCCCATAATGGCTGCCGCCCCCCCAAACGTCGTCGGGTGTAATGGAGAGGTGATTAACTGTGGCTAGATATGTGGGACCAGCGTGTCGGCTTTGCCGCCGGGAAGGGATGCAGCTCTACCTCAAGGGAGATCGCTGTTATACGGATAAATGCGCCATTGAGCGGCGTCACTACCCGCCGGGGCAACACGGCCAGCGCCGGAGCAAAATCTCCGACTACGGCACGCAGCTTCGGGAGAAGCAAAAGGTTAAACGGATTTACGGTCTGCTGGAAAAGCAGTTCAGCAGTTATTTCGAGAAGGCCGAGCGGCAGAAGGGAGTTACCGGCACCAACCTGCTGGTCTTTCTGGAACGCCGTCTGGACAACATAGTTTACCGGTTAGGATTTGCCAACTCTCGTTGCCAGGCCCGGCAATTAGTGCGACATAACCTGGTCATGGTGAACGGCGACAGGGTGAATCTGCCTTCCTTTCTGGTGAGGACGGGAGATGTGATTCAGGTGACGGAAAAGGGCCGCAAACTGCCGATGATTCTAGATGCGATGGAGGCGGTGGCGCGGCGCGGGTGTCCCCCCTGGCTGGAGTTCAACAAGGAAGAGGCCCAGGGTCGGGTGATCATGTTCCCCTCGCGGGAAGATATCACCATTCCGATTCAAGAACATCTCATCGTGGAGCTTTATTCCAAATAGCATCATGATCTTTTATGTCCCCAGCCGCTTCCCGGGGCTCGGCGAGCCCGGGGGAGATTGATGGTCCGCCACTCCGGTATGGACTGGCGGGACCCCCGGGACCTAAAAGCCCTAGTAGTTTTCTGAGGAGCCATGATCCACAAGAACTGGACCGATATCATAAAGCCCAAACGGCTGGAAGTTGATAGTGAGACCCATAGCCGCTTTTATGGCAAATTCGCCTGCGAGCCCTTAGAGCGCGGCTTCGGCACCACTCTGGGGAACGCCCTGCGGCGGGTCTTACTTTCCTCCCTGCGGGGATCGGCCATCACTGCGGTCCGCATCAAGGATGTGTATCACGAATTTTCTGCCATCCCCGGGGTATTGGAAGACGTCACCGAGATTCTGCTCAACTTGAAGCAGGTGCGCCTCAAAGTACTTACTGATACCGGCCTCAAGATGCTGCATCTCGAGGCCAAGGGTCAGGGAGAAGTTAAGGCCAGCGACATTCAGACGGATGGCACGGTGGAGATTCTGAACCCCGATCATCATATCGCCACCCTGGCCGCAGACGGGGAGCTCTCCTTGGAGATGACGGTCAAAACCGGCAAGGGTTTTGTCCCCGGCGAGGCCAATAAGGAAGAAGACCAGCCCATCGGCTACATCCCCGTGGACTCGAGCTTTTCGCCCATCCGCAAGGTCAACTATGTGGTGACCCAGGCCCGGGTGGGACAACGCACCGATTACGATAAGCTGACCATGGAAGTTTGGACCGACGGCAGCCTCACGCCCGAAAACGCCATC
>JBAZKX010000367.1:0-3364 GCA_041650575.1 Desulfobaccales bacterium | reverse complement strand
CCCTGGCGAATTCCACGATGAGAATCGCGTTCTTGCTGGCCAGGGCGATCATCAGGACGAGCCCCACCTGGGTGTACAGATCGTTTTCAAGGCCCCGGATCATCAGGGCCAGGAGCACTCCCACCATGGCCATCGGCACCACCAGGATGACCGCCGCGGGGCTCGTCCAGCTTTCGTACAGCGCGGCCAGCACCATGAACACCAGGGTGATGGAGAGGGCATAGATAAAATAGGCTTGCAGACCGATCTGTTTTTCCTGATAGGCCGTGGCCGTCCAGTCATAAGCCATGCCTTCGGGGAGGGTATTCGCGGCCACCTGCTCCATCAGGTTCAGGGCCTGCCCTGAGCTAAAGCCCGGCGCGGCGATTCCGATAATCGGGGCCGCGGGATAGAGATTATACCGGGTGACCAACTCGGAGCCCAGGGTATGATTGACGCTCATAAAGGTGGCCAGGGGCACCATATCGCCCTGGGTGTTGCGCACATAGAGGTTCTCGATATCATCGGCATGGAGGCGGTAGGGCGCGTCGGCCTGAACATAAACCTGGAACACCTGGTTGAATTTATTGAAGAGATTGACAAAAGTGGAGCCGAGATAAGCCTGCAGGGTGTCAAACACGTTGAGCATGGGTACTTGCAGCGACTGGGCCTTGGTCCGGTCAATATCCAGGTGAAGCTGAGGGCTCAATGCGCTGAAGGTCGTGTTCAAGTTCCGCAACCCGGACTGGGAGCCCGCGGCCTGCATAACTTCCATGACGGTCTTTTGGAGTTCCTCCAGGCCAAGGCTTTGCTGGTCCTCGATCATTATCTGAAAGCCGCCCGACTGGCCCAGACCCCGGATGGGCGGCGGCACCATGACGAACACCACCGCATCCTCCATTTTAGCCACCTCCGCCCTGAGATTGGCAAGAATATTATCCTGGCTCAGGGCGGCGCCACGTTTGTCCCAATCATCATAAACAATGAAAGTGGTGCTGATGTTGGACACATTCGCGGCATCCAGGAGAGAATAACCGCCGAAGGTCACCCAGGCCGCGATGCCCTTGGTCTTTTTGATGATCTCGCTGACCTGCTTGGTCACCGCCCGGACCCGGGGCTGGGACGCCCCTTCCGGAAGTTTGGAGATCACCACGGCATAACCCTGGTCATCATTGGGGAGAAAGCCGGTGGGATGCCGCACGAAACCCCAGGCGCTGAGGGCAATAATAACCATAAAAACCAGGAGCGTAAGCCCGGGGTGCTGCACCATCCGGGCCACCAGGCCCACGTAAGCCTGCTCTAAGTACTGATATACTTTATTGAAGCCTCGATAGAACGCGTTGCGTGGGCCCGGTTTAGGCGGACGCAGCCACAGGGCGCACTGGGCCGGTTTAAGGGTGAGGGCGTTCACTCCGCTGATGATGGCGGTGGCCGCGATCACCAGGGCGAATTGCCGGAAGAGCTGGCCGGTGATGCCGGGGAGAAACGCGGCCGGCAGGAAGACCGCGGTGAGGACCAGGGTAATGCCCAGGACCGGGCCGGTAATCTCCCTCATTGCCTTGATCGTCGCCTCTTTGGGCGGCAGGCCCTGCTCGATATGGTAAGAGGAGTTTTCCACGATGACGATGGCATCATCCACGACGATGCCGATGGCCAGGATCAGGGCGAACAGCGTCATCAGGTTGATACTGAAACCCAGCATGAGCATGGCTGCAAACGCGCCGATAATGGTCACCGGCACGGTGGTCGCCGGAACCAGGGTGGCCCGCCAATTTTGCAGAAACACCATGACCACGATGAGTACCAGGATGCCGGCCAGGAATAAGGTCTTATAGACATCGCGGATGGTGGCCTTCACAAACTTCGTGGTGTCATAATGGGTCTCATAAGTCATGCCCGGCGGGAATTTCTTGCTCATTTCCACCATGGCTTGTTTAATCTCTTTGGCGACGGTCAAGGCATTGGCCCCGGGAAGGAGAAAAATCGGGATGTCCGCGGACGGATGGCCGTTGACTTCGGCAAAACTGCTGTAGGTCTGCTGGCTCAGCTCCACCCGGGCGACGTCCTTGATCCGCACAATTTGAGCCGCCTCTGGGCCCCGGGGGCTCTTGACGATGATGTCTTCGAATTGCGCTACGTCGGACAGGCGGCCCAGGGCGTTAACGGTAAATTGGAAGACTTGATCGGGCGGCACCGGCGGGCCGCCCATCTGCCCGGCCACCACCTGCACGTTCTGGCCCTGGATGGCGGCCACAACGTCCAGCGTTGTCAAGCTGTAATCCTGGAGTTTCTTGGGGTCCATCCAGATCCGCATGCTGTAAGGGCCGGCGCCTTTGACAATGACCTGGCCGACCCCGGGGAGCCGGGCCAGGGGATTTTGCAGATTGATGACTGCGTAATTGGAGAGAAAGGTCTCGTCGTAGCGATCGCCTTCTGAGGCGATGCTGACCACCAGGACAATATCGGTGGACACCTTCCTGACCGTGATCCCCTGGTTGGCGACGCCCGCGGGCAGTTGCGCCAGGGCGCTGTTTACATAGTTTTGCACCAGGGCCAGGGAAGTATTGAGGTCGGTTCCCACGTCAAAGGTGACGGTTAAGGTGTAGCTCCCATCGCTGGCACTGGTGGAAGACATATAGATGGCGCTCTCCACCCCGTTGACCGCCTGTTCGATAGGAACCCCCACGGTGGCGGCCACCACTTCGGCGCTGGCCCCGGGATAGCGGGTGGTCACCTGGATAGTCGGCGGCACGATGGGGGGGTATTGCGACACCGGCAGCACAAAAAAACACACCAGCCCCAAAATGATGGTGACCATGGCGATCACGTTGGCGAAAATGGGCCTCTCGATAAAGAACTCAGAGATCATGGGGTTGATTTCCCTGGCTGGTCAACCGCGGGCTTAGGATCGGTTTTAGGCGCGCCTTCCGTGACAGACTTCCGGACGGGCGTAACTAGCTTCCCGGGAAAGGCCCGCATCTGCCCCTGGATAATGACCCATTCGTCCCCGGTCAAACCTTCCTGGATAACCCGGCCGCCCTTCACCCGCACTCCCAATTTGACCGATCGTTGCTGCACCAGGTTATGCTCATCGACTAAGAAGACATAGGGGCCCAACTGGTCGTAGGCGAGGGCGACCTCCGGCGTCACCAGCGCGGTTTTCTCCGACCCCACGACGGGAACCCGCACCCGGGCGAACGCCCCCGGTTGGATTTTACCATCCGGATTGGGGAAGATGCCGCGCAGCAGCAAGGTGCCTGTGGTGGGAGTGATGCTGATGGACGCGAAATCAAAGCGGCCCGTATGGGGATAATCCGTTTCATTGGCCAGGCCCAGGAATAACGGGATGTTGAGATTTTGGGCTTGGGCCGGCGAGAGGCCGGTC
>JBAZKX010000366.1:0-3364 GCA_041650575.1 Desulfobaccales bacterium | reverse complement strand
TGGGTGAGGGGGGCCGGGGACACCACGCCCCGGCCCCCGTGTTAATCGTAATTGCCAAAAGTTTCTTCCCCTTATCCCCTCTCCCCCTTGGGGGAGAGGGCTAGGGTGAGGGGGGTAATAAAAAAACTTTTGGCCGCGCCTATAACTCAGCCGTAGAGCCTCACCGCGGGTCCCAAAGCCCGCAGGCTGGTTGCGCCCGTAGCTTCGGCCACCATCAGGCTGATACGGCCGCAACCCCGGGTGAACAGGAAGTGCCAGGCGTCTTCCACGGTAAAAAAGCCCTGCTCCGGGGCTACCATCTCCACTCGGTCCGCAGCCACCCCCAGAGCCCGGGCCGCGGGGGTTGGGTTAAAATCTTCCGGCAGCTCGGCGCCGCCCACCAGGTACACGATCAGGCCATCTTTCATGTGATCCTCCAGTGTTTGAATGTGGGGAGGCCATGCCTCCCGGGAGCCGAGCCGCACCCCCTGCTGGAGCCAAAAAAAATCCCCGGGTCCGCGAAGACCCAGGGATGGCACCCAGCTTTCTTGATCCCAGGGGGGCCCAAAGGCATAAGGCCTCGGGCCGGCCAGCCGTCCCCTCCCCGGGGCACGTCGGGCCAACCAGATGGGCAGGTCTTCTGACTTCCGGATCAGCCTAATCCCTGCGCCTTCCCATCTCCCTTATCAGGACACAGTGGCGTCTGCAGGTTTCGTCCCCGGATACAGCGGCGGGACCGTGCCGGACTCGCACCGGCTTCCCTTTTGGCCCGGTTATCGGGCACCCATCTGCTCTTAGGGGGAATCATAGGAAAATGCCGCCTGCCTGTCAAGGGATAAAATATTTCTGAAAACTACCCGATGAGAGGATATAATTTAAGTATCTTCAGACAGGTGGAAGTTATCGTGCCGGGTCAGATCAATTATTTGCGGGTGTCCATCACCGATCGCTGCAATCTCCGCTGTTTCTACTGCACTCCCTGGGGCGGCTGGGAGAAACTGCCGTGCCAGGAGATCCTGCGCTATGAAGAACTGCTGCGCCTGGCCGGGGTGGCCGCCAAGGTAGGCATCAAGAAGATCCGGGTCACCGGCGGCGAACCCCTGGTGCGCCGGGACGTCCTGGGCTTCATCCGTGACCTGCGCCAGGTCCCCGGCATCGACGAGGTCTGCCTCACCACCAATGGGGTGCGCCTGGCGGAGCTGGCCCCGGAGCTCTACGCCGCCGGCTTGCGCCACCTCAATCTCAGCCTGGATTCCTTGAACCGGGACCGCTACCGGGAATTCACCGGCGCCGACCACTTCGGCGACGTCATGGCCGGGATCGAGCGGGCCGCGGCCCTGGGGTTCGGCCCCATCAAGATCAACTGCGTGGTCCTCAAAGACCTGAATGACGATGAGTTGGTGGACTTCGCCCTCTTGACCCGGGAGCATCCCTTCCAGGTGCGTTTCATCGAGTTCATGCCCACGGTGGATGAAGCGCGCTGGCGCGACCACTTCCTGCCCATGGCTGAAATCCGCCGGCGCCTGGCCGGCCTGGGCCCCCTGGAAGCCGTGACCTCCTCCGCCACCGCGGGACCCGCCCGCACCTTTCGGATCCCCGGGTTCCGGGGGGAGTTGGGCTTCATCAGTTCGGTCAGCCAGCATCACTGCCCCACCTGTAACCGCCTGCGCCTCACCGCGGCCGGCCGGCTGCGGCCATGCCTCTTCGCCACCCCGGAACTGGACCTGAAAGGCCCGCTGCGCCAGGGAGTCTCCGACGAAGTCCTGGCCCAATTGTTCCGGGAAGCCATCCGCCTCAAGGGCTGCGTCTCTCCAGCTCCTTCCCAGGCCTCGCGGCCGTCCTCCCCGGCCATGGTCAGCATCGGCGGCTGAGCGACGCTCCTCCCCATTACTCCGGCAAAAAAACTTAACGTTTTCTCCCTCCGGAAGGTATATAATAACAAGATTCTATGCCTGGAGAATTACTCATGAAGCTGAGTATCGTCATCCCGATTTACAATGAAAAGGACACCCTGGAAGAGATCTTTCGCCTGGTCCAGGCGACGCCTTACGACAAGGAGATCATCGCGGTGGATGACGCCTCCACCGACGGCTCCCGCGCGATCCTGGGCCGGCTGGTCGAACATTATGATAACGTCAAGGCCTTTTACCACCAGCAGAATCAGGGCAAAGGCGCGGCCCTGCGCACCGCCTTCGCCCAGGTGACCGGGGACGTGGTCATCATCCAGGACGCCGACCTGGAATACCGCCCCGTCGATTACCCCACCCTGCTGGAGCCCATCGAACAGAATGTGGCCGACGTCGTCTACGGTAGCCGCATGGTCGGCGGCCGGCCCCACCGGGTCCTGTTTTTCTGGCATTACATGGGCAACCGGGCCGTGACCACCCTGTCCAACATGTTTACCAACTTGAATCTGTCCGACATGGAAGTGGGCTACAAGGTCTTTAGGGCTGAAGTTTTAAAGGGCATCCACATCAAATGCGGACGGTTCGGGGTTGAGCCTGAGCTTACCGCCAAGATCGCCAAGAAACGCTGGCGCATCTATGAGGTGCCCATTCAATACCATGGCCGGGACTACGCCGCCGGGAAAAAGATCACCTGGAGAGACGGCATCGCCGCCATCTTCCATATTATCCGCTTCAAATTCACGGATTAACGGGGACCGGATCAATTTTCCCTAGGCGCCGCCTCGAGCTGCAAAGCCCATGACCACGAGTAAAACCTGGCGACACTGGTTGGTGAGGGTAATCCTCGGCCTTTGGGGCCTGCAGATCCTCTGGCTGATCTGGCACTTCGCCCCGGAGGCGGGGGACCTGGCCCGGAAACTGGCCCGGGGAAACGTGGGCGACGCCATCCGGCAGGAAGAGCCGCTCTACCGGTGGGCCGGCGCCCTCAAGACCATCATCCCCCGATCCGCCACTTATGTCTTCCTGGATGATTACGCCGCGGGCAAAGAAATCGAGGTGCGCTATTTTATGACGCCCCGGCGGCACCTCCTCCTGGCCCCGGATTCCCCCGCCGGCTTTCTCTTCTACACCCTGCACCAGGAAAATGCCTCTTTCCTCCTCATCCGGGAAAGGGATAAGCCTTTGGGGCCCGGAGTTCAGGCCGCGCTTCAGGCCCCGCCGTTCCATAAGGTAAACCTGCCGGGACCGGGACTGGTCTTCCGGGTGGACTCCCAGCTCCTGCCGTGGGGGTTCTATGATTGAGTCCGCCGCGACCCTGCTGCGCCTGCTCTTGGGGCTGGGAGGCGTCTTCTTTCTGGGGTACGCCTGTCTGGTGGCGGTGGTCCCCCGGCCCCGGGATTTCACCTTGGGAGAACGGCTCGCCTTCAGCTTTGGGGTGGGCGCCCTGCCCCTTACCCTCTGGATGCTGGCCCTGCCCT
>JBAZKX010000365.1:0-3366 GCA_041650575.1 Desulfobaccales bacterium | reverse complement strand
TCAGCCTCCCCGGCGGCAAGCTTCTTCAGAACTGGCCGGTCATGGCCGGGGCCTTCGCCGGAGTGAATAAGGTCATCGTCGTGTCTCCGGTCAAGGACCACCAACGGGCCGGGGCCTCCATGACCCTGAAGAATTTTTACGGCTTCCTGGGGGGGCGGCGCAACGTCTTTCACCAGGACATCAACGGCATCATCACCGAACTGGCCCAGTTGCTCAAGCCCTCGTTGTGCGTCCTCGACGGCACCGTGAGCATGGTCACCAACGGCCCCACCGGCGGGTCGCTTTCCGATCTGAAGGACACCGGCACCCTGGTGGTCTCCACCGACCCCGTGGCCGCCGACGCCGTGGGGGTGGAGTTGTTGGGGCGCACCCTGGCCGACGTGCCCTATATCCTCATGGCGGAGAAAGCCGGCGCGGGCCAGGCCGACTATCACCGGCTCAACCCGGTACTCATCGACACCAAGGCTTAAGTTACAGGCATAATCTCATGCGCATCGTTACCGTACGCCGGATCAGCCAAATCTTTTTCCTGGCGGTTTTCCTGTGGTTCTGCGTCACCGCCACCCTGGGGGCGTCGTGGTGGCAGTTGCGCGGCTGGCCCATCAACTGGATCCTGGACCTGGACCCCCTCACCGCCCTGGCCACGGTCCTGGCCACCGGCACGCTCTTTGCGACCCTTACCTGGGCCCTGGCGGCCATTGCCCTGACCCTGTTCGTGGGCCGCTTCTTCTGCGGCTTCGTCTGCCCCCTGGGCACGCTCAACCAGGTTACCGGCTGGCTGGGGCGGCGGGGTCTTCACGCGCATGCCCGGGTGGAGGCCAACCGCCACCGCCGGCCTCAAGCGGTGAAATATTACCTTTTGGTCTGCTTGCTGGCTCTGGCCCTCATGGGCTCGGTGCAGACCGGCATCTTTGACCCGCTGCCCCTGGTGCACCGCAGCGTCAACCTGGCCCTGGCGCCCCTGGCCGACAACCGCCTGGGGGTGCTCAGCGACGAGCCGCGTCATTACGCCTCGGCTTGGCTGTTGGGGGTCGTCTTCCTTTCAGTGGTGGGCCTGAATCTGGTCCTGCCCCGGTTCTTCTGCCGCTTTGCCTGCCCCCTGGGGGCGCTGTTCGGATTGCTGGGCCGCTTCACTCCCTGGCGCATCGGCAAGACCTCGGATCGCTGCGGCGATTGCTGTATCTGTGAGGAATACTGCGAAGGCGCTTGCCGTCCGGCGGGGACCATCATCGTCGGCGAGTGCGTCATGTGCATGAACTGCCTGGACCGCTGCCCCGCCAGCCGGGTTAGCTTCGCCCCCAAGACCTCTGCGGCCGGTGAGGCCGGGTTGCCGGATCTGTCCCGGCGCGGCCTGATCATGGCCGGAGGCGGGCTGCTCCTGGCCTCCATGTGGGGGGTTGGCGGGCTGGCCGGGGTAGGCCGCGACGCCGGCCTCATCCGCCCTCCCGGCGCCCTGGACGAGGACCGTTTCCTGGCCCGCTGTATCCGGTGCGGCCAGTGCATGCGCATCTGCCCCGGCAACATCATCCAGCCCGCTTTGCTGGAGGCCGGGGTGCAGGGCCTGTGGACTCCGGCGGTCGACTACCGCATCGGCCGCAGCGGCTGCCTTCCCAATTGCGTGGCCTGCGGCCAGGTTTGCCCCACTGCGGCCATCCGCCCCTTGAGCCTCGACGAAAAGCAAGGCGCCGGCGAGTTCGCCGCCCAGGGGCCGATCCGCATGGGCACGGCTTTCGTGGACCGGACCCGTTGCCTGCCCTGGGCCATGGACCGGCCCTGCCTGGTCTGTCATGAATTGTGCCCCGTGAGCCCCAAGGCCATCTTCGTCCGCACGGTGTTCGAGACCATTCGGGACGGCCAGGCCGTGCCGGCCAAGGTTCAGGGAGCGGGTGTGGTCCTGGACGCCGCCATCCCCACCGCGGTGAACCTGGCCAGCGGCGACTATTACCTGCGGGCCACCGGCCAGCCCGAAGCCGCGCTCCGGCGCATCACCGGCTGTGCCGGCCCCAATCTGACCCTGGAGAGCCCCCTGGCTACCGAGGGCCTCCCGGCAACCGGGGCCCGGGTGGATATCGTGGTGCGCCTGTCGCGTCCCTTTATGGACCCTGCCAGGTGTATCGGCTGCGGCATGTGCGAGCATGAATGCCCGGTTTCCGGCCTGCGGGCCATCCGGGTTTACAGTGAAAACGAATCGCGGTCCCGCTCGGGGCGCCTGCTCATTTAGGAAGCGGGCCGGAGGCTAAGTGCTCTATCTTGTGGAATTGCCCCTCGTTCCCAAGCTGCGCTTGGGAACGATGAAGATGCGCCCAAGCTAAGCTTGGGCTCCAAATCCCGTTCCCAAGTGCAACTTGGGAACGAGTAGAGATTAAGATAAAAATGTTATATGAAATTGCCTTTCTAAAAATCGTATACAAAAGTAAGGATATGTAATGCCAAGCCTGCGAAGCCGCCTTCTCCGGTTCGTGATGAAACACCGTCATTTATTGCGTTTACAATTAAAGGCGACCACCATTGACTGGAATACCTCGATACCGGATTTACGCCAACAGGTCGAAAAATCTGCCGGCATGTTCGGCAAGCTGCCGGCCCAGATCGAAGTATCACCCTTTACCATAGACGGGCTCTCGGCCGAATGGATTATGCCTTCCCAAGCGACGAAAGAGCGATTGATCCTTTATTTTCATGGTGGCGGGTATGTGCTGGGTTCCTGCCCGGTTCACCGGTCGATTGTTGCCAAATTCGTCCAGGGTAGTGAATTAGGGGCACTACTTTTTGGTTATCGTTTGGCCCCCGAACATCCTTTTCCCGCGGCGCTCGATGATGCGGTGGCAGCTTATCGCTGGCTGTTGGCTGAAGGTGTTTTACCTGCTCATACCGTCTTTGTGGGAGATTCTGCTGGCGGAGGTTTATGTTTGGCAACTTTAATTGCCCTTCGGGATCAAGGCCTTCCCCTTCCTGCAGCCGCGGTGGCTCTTTCTCCTTGGACCGATCTTAAGTGTACCGGGGAATCCTACCGAACTAAAGTTAAGGTAGATCCAGCCACCTGGGAGGGGTCATGGACGATCTTCAGCAAATATTACGTAAAAGATAACGACCCTTGCTTGCCATGGATATCCCCTCTTTATGGGGACCTGCATGGACTTCCGCCTATACTCATCCATGTCGGCGAAGATGAAGTACTTCTTGATGACTCGATTCGATTTGCCGATAGGGCAAAAGATGCAGGGGTAGATGTCACCTTGAAGGTGGGAGAGGGAATGTTTCATTGTTTTCCTGTATGTACTCCCCTCTTTCCGGAAGCCAGGCAAGCAATGGATGAGATTTGTGTGTTCATAAAGACCCATATCGGTACAAACCACTAGGAGGTGG
>JBAZKX010000364.1:0-3373 GCA_041650575.1 Desulfobaccales bacterium | reverse complement strand
ATAATAACGGGCCACGGCGTCGTCGCCGGGGTTTTCCTGGGCCAAGAACTTCTCCGGAGACACCTCCAGATAGTTGACCTGCACTTCCTCCCGGGCCATGCGGAAGAGCTCTTGCAGTTCGGCGTCAGAAACTTTGGTAAAGGAGGTCACTTCGCCGATAACCTTGCGAATGAGGAGGCGCTGGCGTTCCTGAACCTCGAAGTCCTGGGGGCTGATATGGCTCCGGGACAGCACCCAGAAGTAGCGCTTCTCGTCGAACTTGCCGTCTTGCTGGAAGTAAGGCTGGCTCTGGATATTCTGGCGCAATTCGGCGTTGGTCACTTCCAGGCCCAGGCGCTGGCCGGCCTGGAGGAGCAGGGTCTCATCCACGAGGCGGCTTAGGGCCATCTCCTTGAGGCGCATGCCCTTGATCATTTCAGGGGTCAGTTCACCCCCGGCGCGTTCCTGGTATTGCTTCACCAGGTCGTTGTACTGCCGCACGAACTCGGTCATGGGGATGGAGGCGCCGTTGACTTCGGCGGCCTGCTGGGAACTCAGCGTTTTGTAGGAGCCGACGCCCCAGAAAACGAACACTACCACGATGGCCCCGATGGCCAAGGCGATAAACCAGGAACGGGAAGCTTTGCGTAACCATTGCAGCATGGGTTTTGATTACCTCAATTTTTCTGTTGCTTACCGGAGGGAGTTGCCGGGGTGGCTGGCTTTTGGCCTTCCTTCAACATCTTCTGGGCCTCTTTGGCTTCGGGGCTGTTGGGGTAGGCCTTCACCAATTTCTGTAAGGTGCTCCGATAGGTGGCCATTTGCTGTTGGCTCTTGTAACACAGGGCCTGGCGCAGGAGTCCGGCGGGGGCCAGGATGCTCTGGGGATGCTGGAGCCGCAATTTATTGAACTCTACCGCGGCTTCCTGGTACTTGTTCTCCTGGTAGAAGCTGTCCGCCAGATAGTACCGGGCTTCGGCGGCTTTGGGACCCTTGGGCTGGTTCTTGAGATACTGGTGGAACTGGTTCCGGGCCTCCCCTAATTTCTTGGCGTGGTAGAGGCGCATGCCCTCGGTATAATATTTTTCCGCCGCGGCGCCGGAGACCGCGGGTTTAGCCGTAGGTTTAGGGTAAACCGCGGTGGACGGGGTCAAAGAGCTCGGCTTGCCCGCGCCCGCAGCTCCGGGGCGGCTCTCCATCTGGGCGACGCGGCCTTCAAGTTGCTCCACCCGGGCTTGCAGGTTCAGGACCTGCTGGGCCAGGTCAGGGGCGGGAGCCTGAGCCGGGGCCTGACCCGGCGCCGCCGCCTCGGTCCCCGGCGGGGTCTCGGGCGGCGTCGGCGGCATGGACGTGCGCATGCCGGGCAAGGTGCCACAGGCCGCCAACAGCAGCAGCGAAACTACCACCGCCAGATACCGGATCACGTGTGCATACCGCATGTCTTGGCCTCCTGAACGGCTGGGGTCACGGACGCCCGAGGCGCGCCTCAGGCCCAAACCATCCCCCTGACTGATTTGCATAAATGTTTCATATTATTATCTTGCAGCCTATTTTGTCAAGGAAGGCAGGAGGAAGGTGGTGGCCAGTTTGAAAATCAGCGGCAATAAAAAAGCGGCCCGAAGGCCGCTTGGAAAATTACTCATCTACGAATCATACATTGGCCACGCAAGCTTCCCTTTTAACCCTGTCAATGGGGAAGTCAATTGGGGATTCTTTTTGACCTTTTCTGAGTTTAGGAAATATTTCCTTAACAAGCTGTAAAGCGAGTTCATTCAACCCCATTCTTGTCGCATATAGCAGACGAATGAATCTATCAAAGGATTCTGATGGTGAGTAATCCCCGCTTTCCCATCTTGATACTGTAACCTTTCCTACACCAAGTTCCTTTGCAAAATCCTTTGCCTTCAAACCCATATGTTTTCTCAAAAAGCGAATCTCACTTCCTGACAGTTGATCTTCTTTTTGAAGTAAAATTCCTGCAATTAAGTTATGGAGTTCTTGGGCGCATGGGATAAAAGCAAAATTTTCCCCACATTCACATTCAAAAATCTCAACACCCTTTAACCAAACATTTTGTAAACCACTTTCAATATAGTGATGTTTCCCAATATGGATTCGCCCTTCTTTTTTACAAATAGGACAGGTCATGATTTTCATAGCAATTCACCACAAGGTTATTACGACCAAAGAGATTTCATCTAAAAGAACTATGATTGCAGTCAGGGGTTCACCTTCCAAATCCACCCCATCCACTTTGAATTTCATGTCACAATTTTCATTGGGGTCATGCGTCACCTGACCCCAGTTGAGGACATTTAAAATATCGTGAAAATCAACATTATGGTCGAGCATGCTCTCTTCCCTACAATGCCTACTGAGAGCCACGCCTCTATACCCGGTTTTTGCAATCCTTCTAATCTGCAATTCAATCCGTTGGATATCTAATATCATCATCCTTGCCTCATAATCAAGGAGAAAAGTTAGCACTATGATAACTTTCTTGTCATTCGCCGCCGACTACCAAAACCTGCCATAGGCAAAAGTTAATTTCAATGAAAATTATCAATTAGATAGGGTTGCTATATCTTCCAAAGTCCAAACTGGTTCTGAAACTTCCGCCTCCATTGCCGATAACACTGCGCGAAGGAAATGAGCCCGGCCTCCCTCGATGAGGAGGTTAACCCGTAATTAATTTAACGCGCTGTAATTACATATCTTTTCCACGCCATTCTTCCTCCTTGCCCCTGCCCGGCCTTTCGGGTTAAGATGGATTTGAGGTTATTTCAACGGGGGTGAAGTCAGGCGCAGCCTATGGCCAATTCGGAATTCGTCCATCTCCATGTTCATACCGCCTACAGCCTGCTGGACGGGGCCATTCGGATAAAGGATTTGCTTATCCAGACCCAGGCTTTCGGCATGCCCGCGGTGGCCATCACCGACCACGGCTCTCTGTTCGGCATCCTGGATTTCTACCAGAAGGCCAAGGCCGCGGGGATCAAACCCCTGCTGGGCTGCGAACTCTATGTGGCCCCCGGCTCCCGCCAGGAAAAGACCGGCAAGGGCGACAACCACCACCTGGTGGTGTTGGCGGAAAATAATGAGGGCTACCATAACCTCCTCCAGTTGGTCACCCGGGCGCACCAGGAAGGGTTTTATTATCGCCCCCGGGTGGACCAGGAACTCCTGCAGGAACTGAACGGCGGTCTGATTGCCCTGTCCGCCTGCCTCCACGGCAAGGTGGCCCAGCGTCTGACCAACGATGACCCTCAGGGCGCCGAGGCCGCGGCCCGGGAGTACGCCGAGATCTTCAAGGACCGGTTTTACCTGGAGGTCCAGGCCAACGGCATACCCGAGCAAGTCAAGGTGAATGAGGCCCTCTTGGAGTTAGCCCCTC
>JBAZKX010000363.1:0-3388 GCA_041650575.1 Desulfobaccales bacterium | reverse complement strand
TTTCACTCCCTGCGGGACTGGGAGGACGAACGGTTCGAAGACGGCCTGCACCTGACCATCGGCAACCTGGACACCGACCTCACCCTGTCCTGCTCGGTGGTGGTCCAGGGCTTCCGGGCCCAGATCCCGCCGGAGCGCCTGTTCTCCCCCTACCCCATCCCCTGGGATCAGGTCCCGCCGGACACGGATTGGGCCGCCGAAGTAGAGCGCAAGGTAACGCCGCTGCCCCCGCCCATCGAGTTCGGGCCGTGAACGAGTGAGCCGTCAGCAGTGAGCAGTGAGCAGTAAAGTGCCATGCATATCTGGAAGTTGAATAGTCTCATCTCTATAGGTTTCCGATCCCTCTACCAATCAGAACATTTCTGCGGTATGTTTACAAAAGCTTCTTTTGGTTTGAAATTCGATGTGATAGATTTCTCCTGGATCAACATTGTTGTAAGGTTGTCTGTTCAATGGGGGCGGTTCTGGTCGAGCGAGCTGGGATCAGAAAAGTACGTGTTTCACTTTCGATCCCCTTGCCGTCTGTCTGCGCTTCGTCCGCCCACAGAGGTTTCCGTGGCGTCTTCGAGTCACCCTTTATCCTTCCCTCTTTCAGCCGCTTTTTCTCCGGAGCGTTGAGATGAAAACTGTCACCGGATGGATCATTGCCTTCATAACCGCAGGGTTGGCGGCGCTGGGAGGACTGACCTTCTGGTATTGGGCGACTCCGGCCCAGTCTCTGCGCCCCTATGCCGGACCCGCGGAGAAAATTACCGTCAGCACCTCGGCAGATGCCAAATCCGCCTTACTCTTTATTGCGCAGGATAAGGGCTATTTCTCCCAAAACGGTCTGGAGGTGGCGCTGAAAACTTTTCCGTCCGGGAAAATGGGATGTGAACAGCTCAAGGCGGGAAAAATCGATATTGCCAATGCGGCTGATTTTGTTTTAGTGAGCGAAGTTTTTGACGGAACCACCTCTCTGAGGTGTCTAGGGTCCATTGCCGCGGCCGATGATCACCGGGTAATCGCCAGGAAGGACCGGGGGATTCTGGCGCCCGGCGATCTGCGCGGCAGAAGAATCGGCGCCCCTCAGGGAACTGTGGCAGAATTTTTCTTGGGAAGGTTCCTGGCTTTCAACCACCTGGGGCTCAGTGATGTTGAATTTGTCGATGTAAACGCCTCTGATCTCGAGGACGCCCTGGCAACCGGCAGAGTGGATGCGGTCGTGGTCTGGGAGCAGTGGGCCTATGCAATTAAAAAACGCCTGGGTGACCAAGTCGCCGCCTGGCCGGGGCAGAGCGGACAGAAATACTATTGGCTGCTGATGAGCACGGACTCCTGGGCGAAAGCCCGGCCCAACGCTTTAAAACGGCTGTTCAGTGCCCTGGATCAGGCAGAAATCTTCCTCAAGAACCACCGTCAGGCCAGCATCGAGATTATCGCCCGCTGGGTAAACCTCGATCCCGCCTTCATTAAAGACAGCCTGAGCAGGAGCACGTTTGCTATATCTTTGGATCAAGCGCTTTTCATCATGATGGAAGACGAAGCCCGCTGGATGATTAAAAATAAACTGGCCTGGCAAGCCAGGGTGCCCAATTATCTGAATTACATGGATGCGGAGGCGCTTTTGCGAGTCAACCCCAAAGCCGTGGGCCTCATAGTTCCCCGCCGGGCGGCCCCGCAATGATCCCTCCAAAGAACCGAATCGCCATCCTGGTCCCGTGGTTCCTTCTTATCCTCTGGGCCGGAACCTGTGGGCCGACCGGATGCTCGCCCCACGGCGGGCCGCCGGAGAAAATCACCATCGGTACCAACCTCAATGCGATGGTCGGCCTGTTGTTCATTGCCAAAACCCAGGGCTATGATCAAGCCCACAACCTGGAAATCATCCTCAAAAGTTATCAAACCGGCCTTGAACCGGTAAGAGAACTCAAGGCAGGGCGGCTCGATCTGGCCAGTTGCGCGGAATTCGCCCTGGTCCAAGAAATTTTTGCCGGCGGTGCCGGCCTTCGTTGTCTGGCCACTATCAGCTCTGGAGAAGTCGATGAGTTAATCGCTCGCCGCGATCGAGGCGTCAATCGTCCGGAAGATTTAAAAGGCAAAACCATCGGAGTACCCCGAAAAACCTCGGCGGAGTTTTTCCTGGGAAGGTTTCTGACGTTTAACCATATTTCTCTTGGGGAAGTGAGTGTTGTGGACGTCAATCCATTTGACCTGGCGGACACTCTGGCCGCCGGCAAAATAGACGCGGTCCTGATCTGGGAGCCGATTACCCATGATATAAAAAAGAAATTGGGAAATAACGCGGTCGCCTGGCCGGCCCAGGAGGGACAAAAAGTTTATCGGCTGTTGCTTTCCCGGGAAGAAGTCGTCAAAAAAAAGACGGCGGCCCTGGAAAAGCTGATGCGGGCCCTGGCACAGGCGGCCGAATTTGCCAGGGAACAACCCGCTGAAGCCAGGGCGATTGTGTCCCAATGGCTTAAGGTTCCCGTCTCTGATTTGCAAGCCCCCAAGAAATATGACCTATTCCTGGAGCAAGTCCTGCTGCTGGCCATGGAGGACCAGGCCCGCTGGATGATCGAAAATAAGCTGACCGACCAAACCAGGGTGCCCAATTATCTGGAATACATCGATGCAGAGGTACTCTTGAAGGTGACGCCACAAGCGGTCAGAATTATCATCCCCAAAGACAAGATGTAAATAATTCGGCCCGATCTTAGGAACCCAGCCCCATGAGAATCAGAACCACGGCGAAATTAGCCACTTTTCTCATCATAAGCGTCGTACTCATTTATAGCGCTTTCACCGTGGTCATTAATCGAACCGTGGAGAGCGAATACCGGGATTTGAGCACCGCGTCCGGTATCAGGATTATTTTTGAGCAGTTGCGCTCTCTGACCACCGATTATGTGCTCTACCGGACGGAACGGGCCCATCAACAATGGTGGACAGTTCAGGGCGACCTCTTGCAGAGGTTGAATACCCCGGAGTACCAAGCATTCCAGAGAAAATATCAGATTGAAAACCTGGACGGCCGCTTAGAGCTGATGGGCGAGGCCTTCACCAAGCTGACGGCAGCCATCGGGAAAACCGGCTTGAGCGCACCGGAAGCCGAAGCCAACCAAGAATTCCAGAATAGGTTAATCACCCAGATCATGGTGATCTCCCGGGAACTAGGCACCAGCTTCGATAAATTATCTGAAAAGATCAACGGGGACGTGCTCGCGCTGCAGCGGCAGAGCTCCTGGCTGAATGTCATCGCCTTGCTTATTTTAATCTCGTTTATCATGGCGAATTCCTTCTTTCTCTCCAGGTCGGTGGTGAAGCCGGTCTTGCAGCTTCATGAAGGCGCCGAGATCATCGGCCGGGGCAACCTGGATTACCGGGTGGAGACCACCGGGCCGGGGGA
>JBAZKX010000362.1:0-3389 GCA_041650575.1 Desulfobaccales bacterium | reverse complement strand
AGCGCACCAGTTGGCGATTTTTCCAGGGGGGAAAATAAACGGCCTGGCGGGTGTGGATATCCACCAATTCCTGGCGGCCTGAGAGCAGCCTCCTCAATTCTTTGGGGGTAAGAAAACGGACCTCACGCCACAGAGACGGCTTAAACCAGGCCCTGATAACCCGTTTGAGAGTCCAGAGACTGAAGCGGTTCAGCACGGCAACGGCTAAGAACCCTCCAGGACTGAGCACCCTGACCATCTCCTGAAGAGCCATCTCCCGGTCGGTCATGAAGTCGAGGGCTAAAATACACATTAACCCGTCAAAGCTCCCATCCGCAAAGGGCAGACCGGAAGCCAGGCCCCTGACCCAGGTGATGGCCAAGCCCTGCTGCCCGGCCTTATCTTGCGCCCTCGCCAGCATGGGACCGGAACAGTCGAGCCCCACCACCTCTGCGCCCCGGCGTGCCGAGGCCAAAGAAAAATTGCCGGTGCCGCAGCCTACCTCAAGAACCCGGCGACCCCGCACCTCGGGCGTAAGGTCAAAGATCGCCTTCTTCTCCACGGTATCGACCAATCGCCCCAGCGGCGTGGCATACCAGCGGTTATAAGCCGCCGCCTGATCATCAAAAGGCGCTCCCATAAGAACGGTTCTTGTCAGTCCCCGGCTTTACTGGGAGGGATGAGTCTGGTTTCAGTCTGGAGAGGGATATGGGACGCGGGGCTGGCATGGGCCCGCTGATCTAAGCCGGTCTCTGTACGTTCCCCTTGAGCGTCCGCCCGGCGATCTTGCTTGGTAATCATTCCCAGACCTCTTGGACAAGTGCCTGTAATTTCTTGCTATTATATTCCATTATCGTCTTGCCTTCAACCTGGGCCCAGGTGAAATCTGCATCAAATGACCAGAACCCTGCCTTTCCTTTTACACCCGCTCCGTAACCTGGCCACAGCGGGGGCACCTGACCTGTTCGCAAGGGATGCCTTGTGCGTGGGGGACCCTGGCGCCGCAGGCCGGGCACTGACAGAACCCTCCCGGTCCCCAGCCCTGTTCCGGCGGGGGGCTGGAGTAACTGTTGTTCCTGCCCCGGCTTTTCTTCTTCCTCTGACCGTTGCCGGGAAGTCCCTTTCCTGTCAGCCAGCCGCCGCGGTACCGGCGCAGACCCCGGCAGCCGGGCAGCCAAAATTTTGGATCGTCCAGGGTGTTCTGCCAGTAGGATTGCACCACTTCCCGCACCTCGCCCGCCACCCCGCTCACCACGGTGAGGCCCAGGTCCCCGGCATACCGCAGGAGATCGGCGCTCAAGGCGCCACAGATCAAGGTGTTGACCCCCTTTTCACGCAAGACTTGCAAACGCTGGGCCGCCTCCAGGTACGGCAAAATCAGTTCCTGACCCACGCCCTCCTGGGATGACTCTGGGGGAAAAATCTGAATCCGGGAGCACCAGTTTAGCACCGGCGCCACCCGTGACCGCAAGACCGGGATAGCAAGCATTCCAAACCCTCGACAGGCTCAACCTGTTCAAAAAGAGCAATGATAAAATCCAGGTGATGCTTCTAAACTACTAAGCAGGTTACGTGCCAAGCCGCTTTATCTGCGAAGTTTACTTCTCCTGCATTCTTTGCCCTCAAATCCATGGCAACAAAATGCACCCATTTCCCCATAGAAATTCCCTTCCCAGCCTCAGGTGAATGCCGAAGGACCATACTTCTTTCCCTCAAAGCCAAGAAAACCCTGAGGAAACATGCCTGCCTTCCACCGTTGCAGGAAGATCCATGGTCATGGCATAGACCTTGCCCTTACTAAAAAAGAATAACCAAATAGATTTTTGGAAGGATATCGACCCAGCTTCGGCTTTCAGAATTTGACTGTCAAAGCTGTGCTGAATGTTTGGGAGGGGCGATCATGGATAAGCGAACCGGGGAAGAAGTCGGAGCCATCCTGGTGGCTGGTGGCGGCATCGCCGGAATGCAGGCCAGCCTGGACGCGGCCGCGGCGGGATTTAAAGTTTACCTGGTGGAGCGGGATATCTCCATCGGCGGGGTCATGGCCCAGTTGGACAAGACTTTCCCCACCAACGATTGCTCCACCTGTCTGATTTCCCCCAAGCTCATCGAAGTCGCTCAGCACCCGGACATCGAGATTTTGACCCTGGCGGAACTCGAAAAGTTGGAAGGGGAAGCGGGGCATTTTACCGTGACTTTGAAGCGAGAACCCCGCTACATCGACGCCTCCAAGTGTAATTCCTGCGGGGCCTGCGCCGAGGCCTGCCCGGTGGAACTGCCTTCCGAGTTCGACGAGGGCCTGGGGAAGCGACCGGCGGCCTACCGTCATTTCCCCCAGGCGGTGCCCTCCACCTTTGCCATCAAGAAGTACGACCGCGCCCCCTGCGTCTCCACCTGTCCCGCGTCGGTTAATGTGCAGGGTTACGTGCAGCTTATCAAAATCGGCAAATACCAGGAAGCCTTGAAGCTCATCATGGAGCGCCTGCCCCTGCCCGGGGTTTTGGGGCGGATCTGTCCTCATCCCTGCGAGGAGCAATGCCGGCGCCGGGAGATAGATGAGCCTGTGTCCATTTGCGGCCTCAAGCGTTTTGCCGCGGACCGGGTAGACCTGAGCACCATAACCCCGCCTCTAGTGGAAGCCAGGAGTGAGAAGATCGCGATCATCGGCTCTGGCCCTGCGGGGTTGGCCTGCGCCTATCACCTGGCCCGGCGAGGTTACCGGCCCACTATCTTCGAGGCCTTGCCCCGGGCCGGGGGCATGCTCCGGGTAGGCATTCCCGACTATCGCCTGCCCAAGGAGGTGTTGGACCGGGAGATCGACAATATCCTGCGTCTGGGAGTGAAACTCAAGACCAACACCGCCCTGGGCCGGGATTTCACCCTGGATGGGCTCTTCGACCAGGGCTATAAAGCGGCATTTCTGGGGATCGGTTGCCACGCGGGCAAACCCCTGGGGATTCCCGAGGAGGACGCCGACGGCGTCATTCAGGGAGTGGAGTTCTTGAGAAGGCATAACCTGGGTGAGCCTCTGACCGTGGGCCATAGGCTCGCGGTTATCGGGGGCGGCAACGTTGCCATTGACGTGGCCTGCACCGCGCGCCGCTTGGGGGCAGAGGTGACCATCGTTTACCGTCGTGGACGTTCAGAGATGCCCGCTTTTGCCCACGAGATCGAACAGGCCAGGTGCGAGGGCGTGGAAATCGTGTACCTGGCAGCCCCCAAGCAGGTGATCACGGGCCCTGATGGCAAAGTCTCAGGATTAATGTGCCAGAAAATGGAGTTGGGAGAGCCAGACGCCTCAGGACGGCGCCAGCCGGTGCCCATTCCCGATGCGACGTTCAAGCTGCCGGTAGATATGATCGTCCCGGCCATCGGCCAGGAAGCGGCCCAGGAGCCCCTTAAGGCTTGCG
>JBAZKX010000361.1:0-3390 GCA_041650575.1 Desulfobaccales bacterium | reverse complement strand
TCGGAGACCTTGTCCAGAAAGTGATCCAACAGGGGGGGGATGTCTTCCCGGCGGTCCCGGACCGGCGGCACCCGGATGGGAAAGACGCTGAGCAGATAATAGAGGTCTTCCCGAAAGGCGCCGGAGTTGACCAGCGCCGCCAGTTCCTTGTGGGTGGCGCCGATAATGCGGACGTTGACCTTCCTGGTCCTGGTGCTGCCCAGGCGTTCGAACTCCCGTTCCTGGAGAAATCGCAGGACCTTGGCCTGAAGGGCCAGGGACAACTCCTCGACTTCATCGAGGAAGATGCTGCCGCCGTCGGCTTCTTCCAGGCGTCCGGGTTTGGCCCGGACCGCTCCCGGGGAGACCCCCTTTTCCACGCCGAATAACTCGGCTTCCAGGACGTTTTCCGGCAGGGAGGCGCAATTGATTTTGAGGAAGGGGTAGTTGGCCCTGGGGCTTAAGGCGTGGATCACCCGAGCCATCAAGGTCTTACCGGTTCCCGACTCCCCGATGAGCAGAACCGGGGCCCGGACGGGCGCCACCTTCTTGATCAATTGCTGGGCTTCCATGATGGCCGGACTTTTGCCGACCACGACCAGATCCTGGGATTTTTCCGAGAGCTCCACCCGGAGGGAGAGGTTTTCCTGGCGCAGATTTTCTTCCCGGGCCCGCACCTGGAGATTCAGGCTGACAAACTGGACCATGAGGGTGGCCACGATGCTGAGAAAACGGATATCCTCTTCAAACGAGATATCCTCCCCGTAGAGGCGGTCCACGCTCAGAACGCCGATGGGCGAGCCATGCAGGACAATAGGCACCCCGATGAAGGAGATCTGGCCCTTGTCGATCTGGCGCGATTTGGTCTTATTGAGGAACAGGGGTTCCTTGCTGACGTCGGGGACCACGAAGGGCTGGGCGGTGCGAAAGATCAGGCCGGTGACGCCTTCATCCAGGCGATAGACGCCCCGCTGCCTTTCTTCGGAACTCAGGCCGTGGGAGGCGCAGATGCGGAGATGACCGGTTTCCGGGTCCTTGAGAGTGACGGTGCCCCGCTGCATGGCCAGGGAATCGGATAATATGGCCAAGACCGCTTCCAGAGCCTGGTCGAGATCCAGGGCCTGGCCGATGAACTTACTGATCTCGTAGAGAACCTTTAATTCGAGTTCAGTGAGGTTAGTGTCCATACGCCAATTTTGAAGCAAGAAATATGCCTGTGACGGACGAGAGCCGAGGAATCAGCCGCCCTGGCGCTAACATCTTGATATAAAGACCTTTCGGTCACCTTTGTCCTGATTTTCGCGTAAACTTTACGTTCCGGATTGCAACAATATTGTCGTAAATCAGGGAAAGATACATACAATCTTGTGGTTGGCTCGGAAGGAACAAGGGGTGAATCTGCTTCGGGGACGGCTTACCTGGCCGACAGTCCTTGGCCAAGAATTACGCCGTCCCCGGGAAGGACGCTCATATAAAGCAAATGAAATATCTCAACCTTATTAACCTGGAATCGCCGCAACCTGGAGCCCGGCTCCCCCACCTTCCTGTCAGTCTTTCTTGGCCAGAATGGTGGTGATTTCCATTTCGTGCTGGCTGACGATACGCATACGATCCAGAATAGCCAGAAAGATGGGGGCGGCCTGGGGCATGCAAAGACCCTCGATCATACGCTCCTCGTGCTCCGTGGCAAAGTCAATACACGCCTGCACCAGTTTGCGGCCTTCCTCCAAGACGTATTTCTTCAAGAACTCATTATCAGTTTTAATGATATCCAACAGCGAACGGATCAAGCCGGAGTGCTGGTCAAAGAGAAAGTTGGTCTGGGTCACGGCCTTGTCAGAGAATAACACCGCGTTTCGGATTTTCTTCTCGATTGGGTCTGCAAAGCCGCCGATATTATCCCCGATCATCTCCATGTGATTGAGGATACTGTGGACCTTGACGAAGGCTGGCTTCTCCTCCTCTGATTTTTGGGCAATTAATCCTTTCAATTGCTTGCCCATGTTACTGGACTCCATCGCCACCATGCTCTGGAGGTTGCGCAGCTCTTCCAGGCTGATGCGACTATGACGGTTGAATGCAACCCGCGCTGCCCCCATCATGGTCAACAGCTTGTCGACAATGGGGTCAAGCAGCGCGACCTGTTCGCCAGCAAATCTTTTTTTCACCATGATGTCCCTCCTCCGTGAGTGAGTGGTTAATAAGATAGTCATCATGGCCTTAAAAATCACCCCTTGGGCGATGTGCCCCAGCCCGCTGGGAGAACGCGGGGTGGGTAGATCTCGACGCAGGGGAAAAAGACTGAGGTTTTTTCGGTAAGATATTGCCTTGGGCCCATATCTTTCTTACTTTATTGGTAAATACGCCTCGCCAGTTTTTGGGCGGAGATCACCTTGTAGGGAGATACTCCATGCTGGAAGCCAAAGTACGCAAAATGCACCGCACTATGGGAGTCTATCTGCTGGGATTCCTGGCCCTCCAGGTCATCACCGGCCTCTTCATCGCCTGGGGGACTTTGCTGGACAACCCCGGCAACAGCTTTTGGTTTGCCGCCGCGGCCTGGATTCACCATGACTGGAACCCCGTGGGCAGCGTGTTCCGCATTATCCTGGCCGCCCTGACCATCGGCCAGGGACTGGGCGGCTTGGCTATCTATTTGCTGATGCGCGCTCGCCAGCAAAAACCCTGACCTGCTGAGAGGCAGTGACAGAGTAATTGGGAGGATAAAGGGCATGGGATTAAAGGAAGCGTATCAAGAAAAGATGGAGGCTCAACTCAAGGAATGGAGCGCCAAGCTGCAAGAGTTGAAAGCCAAGGCCGACAAGGCCGGCGCGGACGTCAAAATCGAGATGTATAAGCAAATCGACGAACTGCGGGCTAAGAAGGAAGCGACGCAACACCAACTCAACCAAATCAAGGCGGCCGGCGCCGAGAGCTGGGAGGCTCTTAAAGCCGGTTCCGAAAAGACCCTGGAGGAGATGAAAAAGACCTGGGAAAGCATGAAGGCCAGATTTCACAAAGAGTGAGGCGAGGAGGCCCGCCCCGATTCGAGAGACTGCTGCGGAGGATAGGGCATGAGTCAGGATTTCTATGACACCATCATCATCGGCGCAGGGCCGGCCGGGGCCGCGGCCGCGGTCTATGCCGCCAGAAAACGGCTCAAGACTCTGCTCATCACGGATGAATTCGGCGGACAATCCAACGTCTCGGCCAGCATCGAAAACTGGATCGGCGAGCCGGCCATCACCGGGATGGAATTGGCCAAAAAACTGAAAAAACATGTGCAGGCCCAAAAGGGCCTGGAGATCAAATCTCCGGAACTGGTTATTGCGATAGCCGAAAAATCAGGCTGCACCTTTGAGGTCAAGACCGATAAGGACGGCCTCTATCGGGCCAAGATCGTGATTGTGG
>JBAZKX010000360.1:0-3399 GCA_041650575.1 Desulfobaccales bacterium | reverse complement strand
TTTGGGGCTGACGCGATTTACGGCCGCTACAGTACCCACCAGGGTCTCCACGGCCTGGGGATTGTAATGCCGGGCCACCTTCTGCGGGGCTGCCGGAGCCACTGGAGCCACTGGGGGTGCCGGGGCCACTGGAGCCTCCGAGGGCACTTGTTGCTGTTGGGCATAGTTCTGAGGGGCAATCAGCACGGCCAGCAGGCCGACCACGCCAACCATCAGGATGAGTTTTTTGATCATTATACCGCCTCGCTCCATGGATTATCCTCCTGAAGGGGGATGCCACTGTTTCCTATAAGACCGATGAAAGGGGCAAAGTGTTATCCTACGGCGGTCAATTTAACGACCGAGCCGGTTTTTTTTGGGTTCAGGTTGAGGGCGGCGCCGGCTCAGGGGCTCGGCGCCAGGTTCCCGGCGCCACCCGGCCCGGAAGACCGGCTCAGGGCCATGGGGGCTTCGGAACCGCCGGCCTGGGAGCGGTAGCCGCCGCCCCGCCCTCGAGGCTGCGTGTCCGGCGTGATCAGGAAGGGGAAATAGATCAGCAGGAGGCTGAGGATGACAAAGGCCATGGCAATCCGGTGGCGCAGCCGGGGATCAGGCACCAGGCGGGCAAACAGGCCGGGGATCAGGTGCCAGTGCAGAATGAGGTGTAGAGTCAGCAAGGCCAGCAGGGCAAGGGCCAGGTAGAGGTGGACGTCGCCCCAATCGTGGCGGTCCCAGCCCAGCCAGGAGAGATACAGGTTACGGCCGTATCTGGCCGCGACATCTCGCCCCGGCGGGAGGCGGTATTTCATCAGGAAGCCCAGACCGGCCATGGCCATGATGCATAAGAACATCAAGGCGTCGATGATAAAGTTTAGTTTGGGCCTATCCATCGGTCCTCCTCGGCAAGAGATGGAGGGTTAGTCGGTAGGGAGGGGGTGCAGGTTAAAAACTAGCAGTCAACAATAGGGTGCTCCTGAGGCCCAATGTGAGATCTTTGGCCCTCAGCGCGGAGCCGATGTTATCAGCGGATACTGCTGCGCCGGTTATTTTGGGCCGCGGCCGCTCCAGACCGGGACCCCGTTGGGGTCCCGCAGCTTCAGGACCTGGTCCCCTTTTTTGACCTCCCCGGCGATGATCACCGGCTGGCCTTCCCACATGACTTTCGAGCCGGTCACCTCTACTTTGTCCAAAGTCTTGATTTTTACGGGCATCTGGTCGAGGGCCACGCTGGGGCCCAGGAACACGGTGATTTTAGCCGACTCGGTTTTTAAGGTCAGATAGACCAGTTCCGGTAATCCCAATTGAGCCCTGGGCGGGGTTATGGAGATGACGATCCCGGAGACGGTCACGACAGTTTCGGGGTTATAAAACCCGCCGGGACCGCTCCCTTTCCCGGCCGAGGGGGCGGGCTGGGCCCAGGATACCCCGGCCAGGGCAAAACTGAGCAGGCAAAAGATCACAAGGGGGCGGGGCCACCTGGTCATGGAATTACTCCTTAGAGTGCGGCAGGCTGAAAAGCTATCGGGCCGTCAGCTTACCAACCCCGCCACTTTCTTGGCCGCGTCCAGCATATCGGTGGCTACGGTGAAGGTCAGGCCGGATTTGTTGAGGATTTCCCGGCCCTGCTCCACGTTAGTGCCTTCCAGACGTACGATGATGGGCACCTTGACCTGGACTTGCTGCACCGCCTCCACCACACCGTTGGCCAGGACGTCGCAGCGCAGGATGCCGCCGAAGATGTTGATGAGCACACCCTTGACATTGGGGTCACCCAGAATGATGCGGAAGCCGTTGGCCACCATCTCGGCGGAAGCGCCGCCGCCCACGTCCAGAAAGTTGGCGGGTTCGGCCCCGGCGGCCTTGATCAGGTCCATGGTGGCCATGGCCAGACCGGCGCCGTTCACCATGGCCCCGACGTTGCCGGAGAGGCGGATGTAATTGAGGTGGTGCTTACGGGCCTCGTGTTCCAGGGGGTCCATTTCCTCCGGGTCTTCCATGGCCGCCAGGTTGTGGTGCTTAAAGAGGGCGTTGTCGTCCAGGTTGATCTTGGCGTCCAGGGCCAGCATGGCCCCGTCCTTGGTGACCACCAGAGGATTGATCTCGGCCAGGGAACAGTCGAGGCAGGTGAACATGCGATAGAGATTGTCGATGAAACTGGTGGCCGGACGGATCAGGGCGGGAGCCAGGCCGATGCCGAAGGCCAGGTTGCGGGCCAGATAAGGCATGAAGCCCGCGGCCGGGTCCACGGCCTCCTTGAAGATGCGTTCCGGGGTGCGGGCCGCCACTTCTTCAATCTCCATGCCGCCCTCGGCGCTCATCATGATCACCGGTTTGCCCGCGGCCCGATCCACCACCATGCCCAGGTAGAGCTCCTGAGCGATGCTCTGGGCCTGTTCCACCAGGACCTTGTTGACCAGCTTGCCTTCGGGGCCCGTCTGAGGGGTAACCAGGGTCATGCCCAAAATCTGGTCGGCGGCCCGCTCCACTTCTTCCAGGGTCTCCGCGACCTTGATGCCCCCGCCTTTGCCCCGGCCGCCGGCGTGGATCTGGGCTTTGACGACAAAGGGGCCTTCGGGCAGTTGTTCGGCCACCTGCCGGGCCTCCCGGGAGGTGGTGGCCACGTCGCCTTGGGGCACGGGCACGTTGAATTGCTTCAACAAATCTTTAGCCTGGTATTCGTGAATTTTCATGGAATATCCTTTTTGCCGTGATTTCAGCAGGAGGGTTACCTTTATTACTTAAACCAGCGGCGGAGGATTATCAATGGAAAATCGCCGGATTTCGTCTTGCTTCTTAATAATGAGTTGCCATCATCAGGTTATTTTGCCAGCCGCGGGCTTTAGCCTGTGCCGCGGGTTTGACGGGATCCCGGTCCAAGACCGCAAAAAACCCCCGGCGAGAACGCCGGGGGCTTTTTTTGAGGGTGGAGGACCGCTCAGAGAGTTAGGCTTTGATACATTTCCTCAGGCGCGGCCGGCCCAGGCCCAACAGGCCGGGATCGGAAAAAGAACCCCGCGCCGGGAGAAGGCGCGGAGCCGGGTTGTTCCCAGAAAATTGGTTTAGCTGGCTTCCCTTTTTCTCCAGCCCAGGCCGACCAAGCCCAGCAGGCCGCTACCCAACAGCAGGACCGAGGGGGGCAGGGGGACCTGAAAAGTAAGGTTATCCACCCCAAAATCGAGAGAATCGAAGGTCACCTTGGTGATTAGGGGGGAGCTGACCTGGATGCCGATCCAGTTAGTATCCCAGTTGGCAACAGCAACGGCATTTATGGTCTGGGTGTCCAACAGGGTATTCGAAGCGTCATACGCCCTCATAGTGATTACGGAAGAACTTGTCCCATCGACATAAGCGCCTACCCGAAGCATTGGTGCAGGTAAAGTAAATTCTATGGACCTGGGTGTCGTAGAAGGAACGGCCCAG
>JBAZKX010000359.1:0-3400 GCA_041650575.1 Desulfobaccales bacterium | reverse complement strand
CTTGGTGTCCACCAGCAGGTTGGCCGGGATGGTCTTCTTGATGACTTCCTCGACGATGGCTTCCCGCAAATCCTCATATTTGACGTCGGGATTGTGCTGGGCCGCAATCACCACGGTGTGCACGCTCTTGGGGGCGTTGTCTTCATAGCGCACCGTCACCTGGGTCTTGCCGTCGGGCCGCAGAAACGGCAATACGCCGTCCTTTCTCACTTTGGCCAGCCGCTCCGCCAGCCGATGCGCGTACCAGATGGGCATGGGCATCAGGTTTTCCGTCGAAGTGGAGGCATAGCCGAACATCAACCCCTGGTCGCCGGCGCCCTGCTCCGGGGAGAGCCCCCGGCCTTCCACCCCTTGGGCGATATCGGGGGACTGCCGGTCCAGAGAGGTAAGCACCGCGCAGGTTTCCCAGTCGAAGCCCATGGATGAATCGCTATATCCGATTTCTTTGATGGTCTCACGGACGATGACGGGGAAATCCAGCCGGGCGGTGGTGGTGATCTCTCCGGCAATCATGGCCAGGCCGGTGGTCACCAGAGTTTCACAGGCCACCCGGGCAAACTTGTCTTGGGCAATGATGGCATCTAAAATAGCGTCGGAGATCTGGTCCGCCACCTTATCGGGATGCCCCTCGGTCACTGACTCCGAGGTGAACAAAAAATCGGATTTGGCCATCCTGGTCGGACTCCTTTGAAAAAATAATCGCGGCGCGGGCCTTCGCCCGCGCCTATCCGAATTATCTTAAATAGATTTGGAGAAAAAAGCGAGAGGTTTTTCCGCCGAGGAGGTATTTTTGAGGCAGTTGCGGCGATCCACCAGGACCACTTTGGGCTTATGCCGCTCCAGTTCCGCGGCTTCGTAAGTGGCGTAGGTGGTGATGATGATGATATCTCCCGGCGCTCCCTTGCGCGCCGCGGCGCCGTTCAAACAGATCACTCCGGAATTCTCTTCCCCTTCAATGGCATAGGTTTCAAACCGGTCGCCGTTGGAGACGTTGTACACGTGGACCATTTCATAGGGCAGGATGTCCGCGGCCTGCATCAATTCCGCCGATATGGTGAGGGACCCCTCATAGTTCAGGTCGGCCTGGGTCACGGTGGCCCGATGGATTTTGGATTTCATCATTACACGCAACATAAACGGGACTCCGATAACAATGTATTGTCGATGAGGCGGGTTTTATTGATCCACACCGCCAGCAGCAAACGGGCCTCGCCTTCGATGGCCTCCACGTCCTTCAGGGTCGTGGGGTCAACCAGGGCCGCGTAGTCGATGCGGGTATGGGGCGTTGAGGTGATAATCTGGCGCACGCCAGCCAAAATCTGGTCCCGGCCCTTGACCCCCGAGACCACCAGATCCCGGGCCGCCAGCAGGGCCCGATACAGGCAGAGAGCCGCGGCCCGCTCTTCCGGGTTTAAGTAAGTGTTCCGGGAACTCATGGCCAGTCCGTCCGGCTCCCGGACGATGGGCCGGCCCACGACCGTCACCGGCACGTCCAGGTCCGCCGCCATGCGTCTGATGACCTGCAACTGCTGATAGTCCTTCTCCCCGAACACGGCCGTGTGGGGCTGCACCTGGTGGAACAACTTGAGCACCACGGTGGCCACCCCGGTAAAATGCCCCGGCCGGGAGGCGCCGCAGAGGCCCTGGGAAAGGGACTCCACGGAAACAAAGGTCTGGTATCCCGGGGGATACATGGCCGCGGCCTCAGGGGCATAGAGGACGTCCGCGCCCGCTTCCCGGGCCAAAGCTTGATCCCGCTCCAGATCCCGGGGATAGCGGGCCAGATCTTCGGTGGGCCCGAACTGGGTGGGATTGACGAAGAGGCTCACCACCAGGCGGTCGCCCGTGGTTTTGCCATACTCCATCAGGCTTAAGTGCCCCCGGTGAAAAAACCCCATGGTGGGCACCAGAGCGACCTTCAGCCCCTGCCCGCGCCATTGCCGGGCCCTGGCCTGCATATCCTGGGGAGCGCTGATGATTTCCATAAAAAAAAACCCCAGACCTGATCCTCTGGGGGTTGTCGCCCTCCGAGTCCCAGTCCGTCTCAAGCCGGATCCAAGCTCTGAGTAAAATTCTATTAATTTTTACCACGATGGCGAGATAATTGTCAATATATTGTTAGATATTGACGAGTCCGGCAGGCAGACCCCCAAAATATTGCCCGTGGGGAGGCGCAGGCGCGCCAGGGCAGGCTGGATTTTCCCTGACGTTGGGGGCGTCCTACGCGCCATTGCTTTGCTTGGAAAACGGACAAGGGCGACCCAACGGGTCGCCCTTACGTCAGGGTTTGGGGGCGGGGGACTCTCGTCCCCTGGCCCTCCCCTCAAGAATATCAGACGTACACCAGCGGCGGGTCGTCGTTTTTGCGGGCCACGATTTCGCCGATGATGAAGCCTTGTTCATTCAGGCCCTGGAGGCGCAGCAATACGTCGGTGACGTGCTCTTCGGCCACCACCACCGCCAAGCCGATGCCGTTGTTGAAGGTGCGCAGCATCTCCTCGTCGGGAATATTTCCCTTGGCCTTGAGCAGGTGGAAGATGGGCGGCACCGACCAGGACTGCCGGTGAATGACCGCCTGGCAGGACTTGGGCAGGACGCGGGGCAGATTGTCGGTCAGGCCGCCGCCGGTGACGTGGCAGATGCCGCTCAACGGAAAATCCCGCAGCAGGTTGAGCACCGTCTCCACGTAGATGCGGGTGGGTTTGAGGAGTTCTTCCCCCAGGGGTCCTCCCAATTCGGGAATCACATCATCCACATGCAGGCGGTGGTGTTCCAGGAGCACCTGGCGCACCAACGAGTAGCCGTTGGCGTGGAGGCCGCTGGAAGCCAGGCCGATGATTTGGTGGCCCACCGCAATGCTCGAGCCGTCAATGATGGCGTCGCGTTCCACCACGCCCACCACGAAGCCGGCCAGATCGTAGTCCCCGGGCTGATAGATACCGGGCATCTCCGCGGTCTCCCCGCCGATCAGGGAGCACCGGGCCTGCTTGCAGCCGTTGGCGATGCCTTCGATGAGCCGGGTGGCGACCTCGGTGGACAACTGCCCCATGGCCAGATAATCCAGGAAGAACAGGGGAGTGGCCCCGTGCACCACGATGTCGTTGGCGCACATGGCCACCAGGTCGATGCCGATGGTATCGTGGCGGTTCATGAGGACCGCGATTTTGAGCTTGGTCCCCACCCCGTCGGTGGCGGACACCAGGACCGGATCGCGGTACCGGTCCGCCCCCAGATGGAACATGCCGCCGAAGGCCCCGATCTCCCCCAGGACCCCGGTGCGGTAGGTCGATTTCACCAGGGGCTGAATGCACTTGATAAAGGCGTCCGCCTTATCAATATCGACCCCGGATTCTTTATAGGTGCTGGATTCGGCCATCCCCTCTGTCTCCCCCCCAGGGTA
>JBAZKX010000358.1:0-3405 GCA_041650575.1 Desulfobaccales bacterium | reverse complement strand
ATATGTCTCGGCCACCAAAGGCTGGATCGACATCGCCAGGTAACGGAGGAAATCGCGCATGATCATTAATGTGGAAAGTTTGGCCCGGCTGTACACGGGATTTACCGCGGTGTTCAACGCCGCTTTTCAGGAGACCCAGACCTGGCATGAGCGGGTGGCCATGACGGTGCCGGCCAACACTCGGATCATGGATTACAAGTTTCTCCTGGATTTCCCCATGGTCCGGGAATGGATCGGGGACCGGCAGATCAGCTCCCTGGAACCCAAGGCCTTTCAGGTGGAAACCAAGGACTGGGAAGCCACCATCGAAGTGGACCGCAACGATATCGAAGACGACCAGTTGGGATTTTACAATCCCATCGTGGCGGCCCTGGCCCAGGAAGCCCGGACCCACCCGGAGAAGTTGATCGCGGGCCTGCTGGCCGCGGGCTTTACCACGCCGTGCTATGACGGCCAAAACTTTTTCTCGACCACCCATCCGGTGGGGGAGGGCACGGTCTCGAATTTCGGCGGCGGCACCGGCACCGGCTGGTATCTGTTGGACGCCAGCCGGGCCATCAAGCCGTTCATCTTTCAGTTGCGCCGGGAAGTGCAGTTGGTGCGGATGGACCGGCAGGATGACGAGCACGCCTTCATGCGGAAGAAGCTGCGCTACGGGGTGGATTACCGCGGCGCCGCGGCCTATGGCCTGTGGCAAATGGCCTATGCCTGCAAGGAGACCCTGAACGACACCAACTACGCCACCGCCCGGGCCGCGATGATGTCCACCGGCAACGCCGAAGGCCGGCCCCTGGGCATCAAGCCCAATCTCCTCTTAGTGCCCCCGTCTCTGGAGGCCCAGGCCCGGGAGATTCTGCAGGCGCAGTTCATCATCGGCGACCCCGTGAGCGGCGGGGCCAAGACCAATATCTGGCAAGGCACGGCGGACCTCCTGGTGGTGCCGGAGTTGGCCTAAAATAGACGGCGCGCGGGGACGCCCGCCCTACCTACCGGGAAGGCGGCTGCGCCGCCGTCTTCCCTGGTTGCAGAGACAAGGAGAGCGATCATGGCCTGGTTTGGCGGTTTTACCATCGAGACCTATAACCGGATTCCGGGGGATTATGAAGAACTGGCCGCAGGAGTCAGCGCGGTGGCCCTGTCGAGCACGAAGATCATGCCGACCACGGGACCCTATGCGCGCATGGCGGCCCGGGCGGCCCTGGTGTCCTCGGAAAACGGCGACCTCCGATTTCGCATTGACGGGGGGCTGCCCGACGTCAGCAGCGGGCATTTTCTCACCAGCGGCGACACGTTGGTGCTCACCGGCACCCAGGCCATCCAGCAATTCCGGGCCATCCGGAACGGCGATACAGATGCGGTATTGAAGGTGACGTATTTTTATTAAGTGAGCCAAGGGGACCAGGGCCCTGGTCTCCGGAAACATCCATCAGCCTTGCAGATGCAGGGGCGTGGCGGCCGGGAACGGCGCCTGCTAAAGAAAAGTCTCAATTAACTGGCAGATATAAGGGAGAGGACCATGCCGGGTACATTTGCACACTCTGCGGCCACGAATACCGTCACCGTCACCGGGGGGACCGGGGCTTTGCCCGCCGATTTCACCTCCTTCGTGGCGGCGGACCGGGCCGGGGTGGGGACATCTCTGCTGGCGGCGTGGGCACCTACCAGTAATACCAAAGCCCTCACCTACCAGGTGCGCCCGGTGGAACTGCTGGCTCTGCTCATCACCTTCACGGTGGCCGGGAAAACCGAGGAGACCGACTATATCTACATCACCGGGACGGATGCCTGGGGGACCGCCCAGACCGAAAGCCTCGACGTCAGCGCCGGGAACGGGACCTATGTCACCACCAAACGCTTCCGTACCATCAGCAATATAGATTGCAGCGATAATCCGGCCGGCGGTGGCACGGTCTGGGCTGACGGCACCGTGGCGGTAACGCAGCCGATTTGGGGAGTGATTTGGAATAAGGGCGGCAGTCTTTATCAACTTGATTGCAAATGGAATATAGGTGACGGTGCTACTTCAACCTTTTTCAAAGCAATTGATACGACGGTAGTCTTTGCTCCAGCAGCAACTGCATCTAACCAGACGGTCTGGAAAGTCTTTGCAAATGCAACCCTACAGTTCGGTAATCTGGACGATGCGACCAAAAAGACCACAAAGCAAGGGTGCGGCTTAGTATTTCTGGAGAATACTTATTACAATGGTAACTTCCGGTCAGCGGGAACGCTGTATCTGTATTCCTGCTCTGTCAAATTACCCTACTTTAATGGCCGGTTCAGTTTTAACCCAGAAGGTAGTGGTTCTGTAACTGCCTGGAATTGTTTTTCCTCAGGTTATAGTCGATTCTACGGCATCACTAACGGCTCAATTTATAATTTAATCTGTGATACGGCCACAGCCATCGACACTTGCTCCTGTCCAATCGACAAAGCAAGTGTCTCGGCAACGGGATCAGCCGATGCTTTAGTTGCGCAGGGTGGAGGCAGTTTTAGTAATGTGTATATTAGGAGAGTCGGCTACTTAATCAATCCATACAATATATCAGTTCCGGTGTACCTAATTAACGTAGATAGCGATAACTGGGGCATCCGATGGGGTGGAACATGCACTGGAAGGGTGTATCGCCAAAATAGCATTGATTGCCATGTCAACGATAAAGACGGAACCAATATTAGCGGGGCAAGTGTGGTCTTAAAGGATGCGGCCGGAACTGTCATATTCTCTGTGGCCACTGATACCGGGGGCAAAATTGTCCAGCAGACGGCAAGCAGGGGTTACTACGACCAGGCTCACGGCAGCGTCCTGCAAGATTATGGTCCCCACACTTTGACCATCACTAAAGACGGCTACCAGGATTACCAAGACGTAATTATCCTCGACCGGAAGATGGACTTGGAGGTGGCGTTGCTTCCGGCAGTGGCGGCCGGCTGCGGCGTTTCCCCGACCAACCTGGGGCTGGTGCCCCTGGGGATCAAACAGGTGTCGATATGATCTACGTGGTCTTTTTCAGCAATGGCGGGGTGCCGGCGACCGGATTGTCTCCGGCCATCGGCCTGTACAAGAAGGTCTCGGACGGAACGGACGTGACCCCGGAGCCCACGGTCTCGGAGGTGGGGGGCGGGTTCTATAAATTCACCGCCTTCCCGGCTGAAGCTCTGGTGGTGCAAGTGAACGGCGGGGCGGGGCTGGCCAACGGCGACCGCTATAAGGTCATGCAGATCACGCCCCATGACGCTGACCTGGACGCCCAGGTGAGCACCAGGGCGCCTGAATCCGGGGGAACCTGGCGGCCATCAAGGCCAAGACCGACAACCTGCCGGCGGCCCCGGCGGTTGAGGGCAACGTCCAGGGGCACGTGGCCGACGCCCTGGCCGCGTATGACCCGCCCACCCGGGATGAGG
>JBAZKX010000357.1:0-3429 GCA_041650575.1 Desulfobaccales bacterium | reverse complement strand
GATGCAGGGCAGCGCCGCGGCCGCGGCGCTGCCCTGCATCACCGAATCGGGGATGTCCTTGGGGCCGGTGAAGGCCCCGCAGGCGAAAATCCCCGGCTGGGAGGTGGCCACCGGCGTGCAGCAACTGGTCTCCACGAAGTTATGCGGGGAAATCTCCACCCGCAAGGCTTCGGCCAGCGCGGCGCTCTCTTGAGGAATCCGCATGCCCACGGACAACGCTACCAGATCAAATTCTTCCGTCTGGATGCCGTTGGCCTCATCGACGTAGCTCAGTTCCAGATTTTTGGTGCGGGGATTCTGGGTCACCCGGGAGACCATGGCGCGCAGATAGCGGATATGGTGATGCTTCTTGGCCTCCTGATAATAGGTCTCGAACCCTTTGCCGTGGGCCCTTAAATCGATGAAAAAAATAGTAGGTTGGATTTTGGCGTCATGCTCCTGGGAAATAATAGCCTGCTTGGTGGCGTACATGCAGCACACCGAAGAGCAATACGGCCGGCCATGGGCGGCATCCCGCGAGCCGACGCACTGAATCCAGGCGATCTTTTCGGGCTGGGCGCCGTCGGAGGGCCGCTTGATATGCGCCTCAGTCGGCCCGGTGGCCGACAGCATCCGTTCAAAGTCCAGGGAAGTGAGCACGTTGGGATAGCGGCCGTAGCCGTACTCCGGCTTCAAACGGGCGTCGAAAACCTCGAACCCGGGGGACAGGATCACCGAACCCACGTTTAGATTAATCACGTGGTCCGTTTGGGTAAAATCCACCGCCTGGGCCGGACAGAATTTCTCGCAGGCCTTACATTTGCCTTTTTTGAAATAGATGCAGTGGTCCCGGTCGATGGCATATTTTAAGGGTACGGCCTGGGGATAGAGGACGTAAGCCGCTTTGCGGTTATTGAGGCCCTCGTTGAATTCGTTGGGGACCTGTTTGGGGCATTTTTCAGCGCAAATGCCGCAGGCGATGCACTTGGTCTCATCGATATAGCGGGCTTTTTGGACGACCTCCACGGAAAAATTGCCGGCTTTCCCTGAGATCCCGGTCACCTCCGCCGGGGCCAGAATTTCTATATTTAAATGGCGGCCCACTTCCACCAGCTTCGGGGCCAGGGTGCACATGGAACAGTCATTGGTGGGGAACGTCTTGTCCAACTGGGGCATGACGCCGCCGATGGCGGGTTTTTTCTCCACCAGATAGACATAAAAACCGCTTTCCGCCAGATCCAGGGCGGCCTGGATACCCGAAATGCCCCCTCCCACTACCAGGACCGCACCGATTTTCTCGGCCAATTGCTTGGATTGCTTCGCTGTCATGCATCTAACCTCGGCTACGCTAAGCCCTTCATTTTCAATAACGGCATGGGGTCCACCAAGTGCTGCGCCAGCCACTTGGAGGCTTGGGGATGGCCCACGGCCAGGCCGATCAACTCGGTAAAATAAAAGACCGGCAGGTAATAGTTTTTGCCGAACTTTTGGGATATCCGCTCCTGGGACATATCAAGGTTGGCCTGGCACATCTGGCAGGAGACCACCAGACATTCGGCCCCCGCGGCCAGGGCCCGCTCATAAAGGCGCTGGACCAGGGTATCGATGATATCCGGCCGGGCGACGGCCAGTCCCGCCCCGCAGCAGTCGGTCTTAAAGGACCAATCAAGGGGGGTGGCGCCCAAGACTTCGAGCAAGCGCTCCATATTTTGGGGGTTTTCACAATCCGTCTTGCCGGTCACCGCAGGGGGGCGGGCCACCAGGCAGCCGTAATAGGAGACGGCATGAAGGTTAAAGAGCGGCGCCACCACCTTGGCGGCGAGGGTCTCCAGGAAGGGGCCTTGGGTAAAATAATCCAATAAATCCCAGATCTTGATGCCGCCCTCATAGGGCACGCCCAGCTTCTCCCCTTCGGGGCCCTGCAAAGCCTGCTCCGCGGTCTTGAGCCGGTTGAAGCACAGGGCGCAGGGGGCCACCACATCCCGTCCGGCCTTGGCGGCCAACCCCAGGTTGCGGGCCGGCAGGGCCAGAGAAAGCTGGTGGTTAAGGCTGTGGGCCGAACTCGCGCCGCAGCAGTTCCAATCGAAGAGTTCCACCAACTCCACGTCCAGCAGGGGGGCAATGCCGGCGATGGACGCAGCATAGTCCACCGCCGTACCTTCCAACGAGCAACCGGGATAGTAGGTTACCTTCATAATCTAAAAATTGGCCTTTTGATAAATGTCGTTGATTTCGGCTTTGCCTCGCAAAGCCGACGGGCCGATCAGACGCACCCGCCCCCGCTTCCAGAGCTTCCAACCCAAAGCCAGGTTCTGCTTTAATTCGGCCAGGCTGCCCTGGCGCCTCATCCGATAAAGCGTAAAACGCCTGAGGAGTTGGGCTTCCGGCAGGCGGCCGCCGGCGCTCCGGATGCCTTCCAGGAAATACCGGTGGAAGGCCGCCACCTCTTCGCCGGGGACGGCCCGGCCCCGCTTGACCGCCTCCTCTTTGAGCCAGTCCATGGTGCCGGCAATGTCGATGCCGTTGGGGCAGCGGGTGCTGCAGGTCTGACAGCCGGAGCAGACCCAGATGGTCTGGCAATCGAAGACGCGTTCCTCCTGGCCCAACAGCGCCAGCCGGATGACGTGGTGCGGCAGCAGATCCATGGCGAAGGTCAGGGCGCAGCCGCCGGAACATTTCCGGCACTGGTAACAGGAGGTGACGTTGAGATGGGTTTGAGTGAGGAGTGCGGGCAGAGCTTTCCGGGGCTTGAGCGATTCCTGTGCTGCATTTTCCATAAAAGGACCATAGCTCCTTTTAGCTGGCTATTATTTTGTTTATATAACGGCGAGGGAATTTTTTTGCAATGAAAGAATTAATCGGCTTCCTGAGGAAACCCGGAAGCTTATCCTTAAAGAAGAACATTGGTGCGTTCGCGCGCCATGCCCGGCGGCGCCGGAAGTTGGAGGGCCGGTGGCCCCTGGAGCCGCTTTTTCTGGTACCCCACGGTGGCCCTTATTTCCCGGCGGCAGCGGCTGCCAGTGGCGCCGCCGGCGTCTCCCTTTCCCAGCCTCCCCCTAACGCCTTGTAGAGGGCGATCAGGTTGGTATCCAGGGTGCGGACACTCTGGACCAGGGCATCTTCGTTGGTGTAGAGGGAACGCTGCGCGGTGAGCACGTTCAAGAAGTCCGTCTTACCCGCGACGTACAACTTCATGGCCAGGTCCACGGCCTTGCGGTTGTTGGCCACCGCGGTGGTGAGGGACTTGCGGTGCTCCTGTTCCTTGGCGTAGGCCACCAGCGCGGTTTCCACGTCCTTTAAGGCGGTGAGCACCGTCTTTTGATAGGTCAGCAGGGCCTGCTCCTGGAGGGCATCCTGCACCTTGATGTTCCACATGATGCGGCCGCCGGCGAAGATCGGCCAGGTGACGGTTGGGCCGAAAGACCAGAACTTGCTGTTGCTCAAATTCCC
>JBAZKX010000356.1:0-3449 GCA_041650575.1 Desulfobaccales bacterium | reverse complement strand
TTATACTGCTCGATCTCCTTGAGCCAATCGGGATTGCCATCCAGGAAGTAATAGGTGAGGTAACCTTTTTGTTGCAGGAGAGCGGACTCCAGTTCCTCCGCCGCCTGGTAGGAAGCCACATTTTGATCGATCATGGAGGCCAGCAGGGATTCCATGGCCTGATTATGCCATAGGGTCACCAGGCCGCCGCCGATGGTGGTGAGCACCAGCGCGATCAGCAGCACGAAAACCCGGGCTCGCAGACTGAGATGCCTCCACATAGGCTTACCGATACTCCTTCACGTCACTGGCGCGTCACCAGGTATCCCACCTTGATCTCCTGATCTGTGGTCACCCGGGCGACGGAATCCGTCGGGCTGGAGTCCTCCACGGTGGCGGTCCCCACCTGCTGGCCCGCGGCATTATAAATGGACACTCTGGCCTCGGGGCTTATGCCCTGCACGGTGCCCAAGGCGAAACGAATCTCGGCGCCGCCGTCTGCCCTGGTGACCCGGTAGATTTCCGCCTTCCCGCTCGCCGCCATGAGCCGTTCCCTTTTGCCGGACAAAAGAAAGACCGCGCCGAAGGCCAATAAAATTCCCGGCAGGCAGCCCGCCGCCACCTTGAAGGCGGAAATCCCGAATAACCGCCGGATCTGGGAAGTGGAACTCTTCTGCAGGCTGAGGGCATCGGGAAAAACTATGATCCGAAACGCCGGCGCCTTCCGGGGCGAAACAGTTCTCTTGGGAAGCACCGTCAGGCTATATTCCCCCGCCGCGATCTGCGGCCCGACCGTAAGCCGCCCCCGCCACATGTCTCCACCCAAAAAGTAGCCCTTGTGGATCGCCTCAAAAGCCACCTTGAGCTGGTCCGAATTGCTCACGAAGGTCAAGTCCTTAACGCTGTCGGCCTCGTCGGTCAGTTCTCCGTTCAGGTCGACGTTCTCTCCCGCCAGCACCTTGACGACGTTCGCCGGTTCCCGAAAATGGACCAGCAGGCCGTCCACGAGGGCCAACAAGGCGATCACGCAGAACGCCGCGCCGATTTTACTCCCCAGGTCGCGCCATCGAGTTGCCTGTTCCAAATCCATCATTGGTCCTGAAAAGATCTAAGTTCAAGGTTCAATTGATGCTCCGAAAAGTTATTCAGTCGTAGCGGGAAAGCGCAGCGCATCCCGCCTTTCGTATCTAAAATTTATGATTTCTTCTTATGATTTGCAGGTGAGCCTCGTCAACCGCCGTGGCTGCGGGGCCACAGTTCCATGCTATGATATAACCTCTTTATATTACCACAAAAATAAGAGAATCGCCCTGGGTTTCATGATTATCTGACCCGAGGGCGATTCTCTGCATGCACCGGCACAGGCAAAGGACTTACTTCTTAAAGATGTCCGTCCTGGTTATGTTCATAAACCTCGCGGCCTTGCCCGGCTCTTTATAGTAGACGCGTACTTCATCTCCCGCCTCCCAGGTATTGGCTGGCAGGGCCAGGTATTCCTCGGGCACCGAAAACGTCACCAGCAATTTTTGTCTGCCCGAATATATGGTGATGGCCTTCTTCTCTTTGTCCACGATCGGGAACTTCTTCTCAACCACCAGGGGACTGTTCTTGGCCACGTTTTCCTTCTGGTCGATGAGGGTATAGGCAATCTTCTTCATGCCCTTTGTCGCCGGATCGTAAATGACGATCTCCCGACCCTTGGTGTCCAGCTTCATCCGCATCCCCGCCTTGGCGTCCTCGCCCCGCTCCATGGGGTCCTTGGGCAGCACAAAGGTAAGCGGCGCGCCGCTGTAATCGGGGTTGGCGGTGTCGTGCTTGGTATCCACGATAAAGGTGACAGTCTCTTTGGCCTTGTCAAAGGCGATTACTCTACCCTGCTCCACCTTGCCTTGCTCACCGCACCCCATCGCCAGGACGAGCGGCAGGAGGGCGCAGAGGGTCAGCCAGCTAAGTTTTTTCGCCATCATAGATCTCCTCTTGAAAAACCCGGATCAGCTTGCCACCGAGACCTGGGCTTTGGCCTTCTTGGCCGCGACCTCGGCCTTAGCTCCTTGAACCATCTTGACGAAGATATACAGAGACATGGCGGCTACCAGGCCCAGGATCAGGACCGTGGCCGTTCCATCAAAGATGTCTTTGCCCGCCGGTATCACCCTATGCGCCAGCTTCAGGACGATGGAGAGGGCGCAACCGATGACTGCCAGGCCGAAGGCGATGCGGATGCCGTAGCCCTTGATGTATTTGGTGGCCACGGTGCCGATCTGGGCCCCAACTGCGGCGCCCATCAGCATGATGACGGCGGCCACCAATTCGGTGCGGCCCTTATAGGTATAAGTGCCGGTGCCGTACAGGCCGGAGATCATCACCTCGAAGAGGTCGGTACCCACTGCCACGTGGGTCGGGCAGCCGATGAAGTAAATCAAGGCCGGCATGCGGATCAAACCGCCCCCGATCCCCAGAATACCCGCCAGCCAGCCGGTGGCGAAGCTGATAATGATGGGCAGCCAGGCGGTACAGGTCAGTTGGGCCTCTTTGAAGGTGATCATCGGGGGAATCTTGATCTTGTGCAAAGTCTTGGCCCAATCCAGGCCGGTGGACAGCTTATCTACTTCTTTGCCCGCCGCCAGCGCCTCCCGATCCTTTTTCTTCTTTTTGGCCACGTCCGCGAAGACCATCCAGGCGATCAGGGACAACAGCACCAGGTATAATATGCGGACATACAGATCCACCAACCCGATGCGTTCCAGGTACATGACCATCTGGGCCCCCACTTCGAAGCCCACCACCGTGCCCACCAGCATGATCAGACCCAGCTTATAATCCACGTTGCCGAATTTGCCGTGGCGCATGGTCGAGATCAGCGATTTCCCCGCCATGTGGGCGATATCGGTCCCGATGGCAAAGGCCATGGGAAAACCCAGAATGTTCAATCCCGGGGTTACCATCCAGGCGCCGCCCATGCCGAAGAAGCCGCCGATTATCCCTACGCCTACACCCAAGATGATTAACCCGGGCCAGAATATCTTGATTCCCGCAATGGGCATCAGAACATATAGCCAATCCATAGTATTTTCCTCCTACCTCATCGTTCTCGGAAAGCCTTAATGCTCCGCCAGATCCCGGTGCGCCAGGTCAATGCCGATGGTGCGCATGACCAGGTCCGCCAGGAGTCCAAAAATTAAGCCGATAACAGGAATCAGGACTACCGTTAGGAGAGCGAAATAGAGATGACTCTCGTTGTACAGATTGGTCCACCAGGCTTCCCAGCCGGTAAATTTCCGGGTATCAGCTACCATTACCAGGGGGGCCGCCTTCGGTCCGGCGGCCAGGACGATCTCAGGCAGCAGCAAGCTGACCATGATCACCAGCCCCGTAAGTTTTGCCCACCATGTACGCATTGCCATTGACCTCCTTGAAATTCTTGGTTATCTGACCACCGTAACTTCGCAGGGGGCATGGGCCACTACCTT
>JBAZKX010000355.1:0-3454 GCA_041650575.1 Desulfobaccales bacterium | reverse complement strand
AGGCCCTGGAGCTTTCGGAGCGTTATGAGATGCCGGTGATGGTGCGGCCCACCACCCGGGTCTGCCACGCCCGGCAAATCGTCACCTGCGGGCCGCCTGAAATCCTGGACCGCCCGGCCAAGTTCGTTAAGGACCCCCGGCGCTGGTGCGCCACCCCCTTGTTCGTCCTGGAGCTGCACCGGCTCTTGAACGACAAGATCGACCGGATCGCCGCGGCCCCGGAGTTCGCGCCGCAGCTCACCGCGGGGGACGGCTCCTACGCCGAAACCTGTATCATCGCTTCCGGGGTGGCCTGGGCCCATACCGCGGACTGGCTGGCGGAACTGGGCCTCCTGGGGCGCGTTGATTTTTATCAGGTGGCCATGCCTTATCCCTTGAACCGGGATTTCATCAAGAAGATAAATTCCCAGTATAAAAAAATCCTGGTCCTCGAAGAGACCTATCCGGTCATCGAACTGCAACTGGGCGGCGCCCGGGTCGAGGGCCGCGCTTCGGGGACAGTCCCCCGGGCCGGCGAACTCACCCCCGACGCCATCCTGCCGGTGCTGGAGGCCTTCCTGGACCTACCGCCCCGAGGCGCGCTGAAGCCCCCCGGCGGCGGCGACCGGCCCACCCTGTGCGCGGGTTGCGCCCATCGGGCGGCCTTCTACGCCATCCGGGAGAGCTTTCCCGGGGGGATCTTCCCCAGCGACATCGGCTGCTACACCCTGGGCCTGAACCTGGGCGCGGTGGACACCTGCCACTGCATGGGCGCGGGGATCAGCCAGGCCGCGGGGTTCTACCGGGCTTACGCCGCGGGGGTGGGAAACCCTCCCACCATTGTGGCTACCATCGGGGATTCCACCTTTTTCCACGCCGGCCTTCCGGCCCTGTTGAACGCGGTTTTCCATCAGGCCCACTTCATCCTGGTGATCCTGGACAATGACACTACGGCCATGACCGGCCATCAGCCCACTCCGCAGGTGGGCCTTACCGCCGCGGGCGAGGCGGGCCACGCGGTGCTCATCAGCGATCTGGTGCGGGCCTGCGGGGTCGGGTTCCTGCGGGAGGCAGACCCCTACGACCTGCCTGCCTTTATGGACCTGCTCAAGTCCGCCGACGTCTTCTGCCGCAGCCCCGAAGGGGGGGTGGCGGTGGTCATTGCCAAGCATCCGTGCCTGCTGGACAAAGAAGCCCGGAAGGCCCAGCCCGCTTACTCCATGCGCGTAACCGAGGATTGCACCGGCTGCCGCCACTGCCTGGACGACTTCGAGTGCCCGGCCCTGTCCCTGGACGAAGCCGATGGCCGGGTGGTCATCGACGGAGTGCGCTGCGCTGGCTGCGGGGTCTGCGTCCACGTCTGCCCCGAGGGGGCGATTAAGTCCAGTTTGACAAAGGGGTAACCGTGGAGAGATTCTTGAGCCATTACCGCCACCCAAGAGGGACGCCCATGAAACAACAGATCATCGTCAGCGGCCTGGGAGGGCAGGGCGCCCTTACCTTGACCCGGCTCCTGGCTGAGGCCGCCGCCGCCCTGGGGCTTCCGGTCATCACCTCCGAAACCCACGGCATGGCCCAGCGGGGCGGCACGGTCATCTCCATGGTTAAGGTGGGGCCTTTTCAGGGCCCCCTGATTCCGGCGGGGCAGGCGGACACCGGGCTGTTCCTGCACCCCAGGAACCTGGCGGTGCACCGCTTTTATCTGAAGCCGGGCGGGGTGGTGTTCGTCAATATTGCCGCAGCCGGCGACTATATCAACGTGGATGGCCAGGCCCTGGCCCAAGCTCACGGCCTGCCGCCGGTGGCGGCCAACCTCATCCTGTTGGGATATGCCGCGGGCCGCGGCGGGTTGTTCGTCGGGGCGGAGCCCTTGGGAGCAGTGATCGAGGCCAAGACCCCGGAGCGCTTCCGGGAGGCCAGCCTCAAGGCCTTTAAGGCCGGGCTGGCCGCGGCCGGGTGATAGCAGGAATCTTGTAGCCAGGGGCTTTACCGTGAAAAACTTCAAATCCCCCTAAATCCCCCTTTGCCAAAGGGGGACTTCAAGACCCCCCTTTGAAAAAGGGGGGCAGGGGGGATTTTTCATCCCAGGGGGTGAGATAGACTCTTGGTTCATGGACGTTTAGCCTGCGCCACGGGAAATAAGTGAGATATGCGGGAGAAGGATACGATGAAGGAATGTCCCCGGCAGCAAGTAAATCTGGAGAAATGCAACTGCACCTATGACCCGTGCGAGCGCAAGGGTATCTGTTGCGAATGTCTGCGTTACCACCGGGCCTCGGGCGAGTTGCCCGCGTGCTACTTCACCCCGGAGGTGGAGCGCACCTATGATCGCAGCATTTCTCGCTTCTTAAAATCGCCTGAATAAGGTGACGGATTCACGCCATGCCGGGTTGGGAGAAAGCCAGATTTTTTGCCCTCCGCCACCACACGGGGCTCGAGGTGTGGGGGTTGGCCGCGGTTCTGGCCCTTACCCCCCTGGTCATGCGCAATCCCTATAACCTGGGTATCCTCAACCTCATCGGCCTTTACGTGATCGTCGTCCTGGGGCTAAACCTGTTTATCGGCTTTGCCGGCCAGATTTCCCTGGGCCACGCGGCGTTTTTCGGCCTGGGGGCTTACGGTTCGGCCATCCTTACCACCACCTACCAGATGCCGGCCTGGCCGGCCATGATCCTCACCGCCGCGGCCATGGCGGGGGTGGCCCTGGTCATCGGGGTTCCCACCCTGAGGCTCACGGGCCATTACCTGGCCATGGCCACCCTGGGGTTCAATTACGTGGTGGACAGCATCTTTGTGGAGTGGGACGCGGTCACCGGCGGCCCCAGCGGCCTGTCGGGCGTGCCGCCCCTGTCCATCGGGGGCCTGACCTTCGACAGCGACCTCAAGTTTCACTATCTGGTCTGGGCCTTTGCCCTGGTGGCCCTGACCCTGTGCCTCAATCTGGTGCGGAGCGGGGTAGGACGGGGCCTGGCCGCGCTGGCCGCAGACGAAGTGGCCGCCTCGGCCCTGGGAGTGGACGTACGCCGGCAAAAAATCGGCGTATTCATCCTCTCGGCGGTCTTGGCGTCGGTGGCCGGCAGCCTTTACGCCCATTACTTCGGCTACGTCAACCCGGACGCGTTCAGCATCTTCAAGTCCCTGGACCTGGTCATCATGGTGGTGGTGGGCGGCATGGGCTCCATCTGGGGCACCCTGTTCGGCGCCGCGTTTATCACCATCTTGCCGCATTTCCTGGGATTTTTGCAAAACTACACCGACATCATCCACGGTATGATTCTCGTGGTCATCCTGCTCTTTTTGCCCCAGGGGTTCGTGACCGGGCTGGTAGACCTGGTCCGCGTCCGCTGGGCCCGGCATCGCCTGGCCATGGGGAGGCAATCTTGAGGAGGCATGAGATAGACTACCTCAAAGCCTTCGGCGTATGGCTGGGATTCCTGGCAGTGGCCATCGCCAGCGCCATTACCCGAGAAAAATT
>JBAZKX010000354.1:0-3455 GCA_041650575.1 Desulfobaccales bacterium | reverse complement strand
CATAAAAGGGGGCCGGGTTAAGCTGGAAAAGCCGCTGGCACAGGAGGTAAGGCTCCCCGGCCAAGGGGAAAGAAAAGCGCTGGGTCAGGTTGACCTGATAAACGTCGCCCTGGCGGATGTACTCCCGGATACGGGCGATGGACTGAAGGTACGCCTCTCGGGTAAAGTTGCTCTGCACCCTTCCCACCCGGTACGACCCCAGGGGCGCAGCCGGCGGCCAGGCCAGGGGGTCGCCCGGGGCCGTACGCCGGCCCCGGCGGTCCTCATAGGTGAGGCTGACCTGTCTAAAGGAGCCCGCCCGGCGGTCGTGGATCACCAGCCGCCGGGGAAAGGCGAACACCATTTCAGGGAGGCCCAGGTCATCCACCGCGGTGGTGGGCAGGCGTTCCAGGTGATTCTTCAGGTCATAGGCCAGGAAGCCCAGGCCGCCCGCGGCCAGGGGCGCCAGGGGCGAATCTCCCGGCAATTCCAGGGCCCCCAAAACATCTTCCAGAGCCTCAAAAGGGTTGGCCTCATAAACCCGGACGTCGCCGTCCTGCTGGACCGTTATCCGCCGCCCCCGGGCCGTAAGAACCAGGAAAGGGTCCCAGCCCATGACGGAAAAGCCGGCGCAATCCAGGTCCCCGCCGCTCAGCAGCAACATGGCATACGGGCGCTGCCGCACCGCAACGAACAACTCCGCCAGGTCGCCCACCCCCGGCGGCGGCTCGTACGGCTCGATTTCCAGATCCACTACCCGGCCAACCATGCCATCTCCATCGCTACAGCTTCATGGTGCGTAGGACGCACCCTACCCAACGTGATTTTCCCACAACTGATCTCGGGCCGGGCTCTTCCTAACTCAGCCCTACCTTCCCCCCACAGCCCTCTTTCACCTCCCCCAAAAAATTCGCCGCCAGGGCGTGGCCGTGGCTGGTGAGGAACGATTCCGGATGGAACTGGACCCCGTGCAGGGGAAAATCGCGGTGCTGCAGGCCCATGATGACGCCGTCCGCGGTTCGGGCCGTGACCTCCAGGTCCGGGGAGTTGGGGACGGCCATGAGGGAATGGTAGCGCGCGGCCTCAAACGGCGACGGCAGCCCCCGAAACAGGCCCCGGCCCTCATGAAACACCTGGTGGCGCTTGCCGTGCACCGGGATGGGGGCCTTGACGGTGGTCCCGCCGAAGACTTCGTTGATGGCCTGGTGTCCCAGACAGACCCCCAGGATAGGGATATGCTTATAGAACCGGGCGATGGCCGCCTTGCTGATCCCCGCCTGGCCCGGGGCCTTGGGGCCCGGGGAGATGCAGAGGCAGTCGGGTTGGAGCGCCGCGAGCCCCTGAAGGTCGATCTCGTCGTGGCGATAAACCAGGACTTCCAGGTCGAACTCGTAGAAGAGCTGCACCAGGTTATAGGTAAACGAGTCGTAGTTGTCGATCATCACCAGCCGCATCAGTCGCCCCCAAAAATAAAAAGAGCCACCCGGATGAGTCTGGGTGGCTCGCGCCTGACATAACTCTGGCTACTATATAGGGAGGAATGCCAAAGTTGTCAACGATTTTCTCACCTTTGGGCCCGGCGCGCCCCGGGGCACCTCCGGGGTCAATCCCCGGCCCCGGCCCTCAGGCGGATAAAGTAAAGGGTCCCGAAAGAATTGGGTTCCACGCGGTGCAGCTCGAAGTTGTACTTATTGACATAACCGCAGTCATAATCTACCCCTTCGCCCAGGCCCATGGCCCGGTCCATATCGCCCTCGGCGACCATGAGCAGGGCCTGCAAAAAGGCGGCGCCGCCGTTCCGGGCGGTGGGATCAAGGGCAAACACCGCGCCGCAGCGGCAAAACCCGCCGTTAAAATCGTACCACTGATCGCCTTGCACCTCCGCCGGCCGCAAAATTTCGGCGCCGCAAAAGGGGCACCGGGCGGGCTTTGTCCGGTCTTCGAATAACTTCGGCATAGATACACCTCGCGGAACTGGGACCGGGGCATTCCACCCAGGTCGAAGCCCATCCACTCAAGTAGCAGGGAAATAGGGGAAGAATGAACGCTCGTTCCCTTTATTATCCCTGATTTCTCCAAATACGCAAATGTCTCTTCTCTCTATTGACACCCGCACGGCTTGCACTTACATTGTTTTCACCGAGCACACTAAGGGGAGGTACTCATGGCACAAAAAGTCATTTCCTTTTCGGACCAGGAGCAGATGAAGGTCGAGGCCATCGTCATCGACAAGGAAGGCGATGAGGCTTTGCGGTATCTGGCCGATTTGTTGGATCGCCTCAAGGGACATCTTGGCCACGCCTGCGGCCCCAAAGCGGCCGAGGGCCCTCCAGGGCACGGTTGATACGCTGAGGCCGGAAGGCCTTAGTACAGCGCCGTAAGCGACCCGTAACCGCTCCAGGCTGAGATCCAAACCGGATGGGGCGGCTCGGCGACTTGCCGGCCGGCCCGTTCTCCAACCTCCACTCTAGACGCAGCCAACGGCGCGTCGCTGATAAAAAGGAAGGTAAAAGTTATGGCAGACAAACAGATCGCGTTTACGGACCAGGAAATCATGCAGATCGAGGCCATCGTCATCGATAAGGACAAAGAAGAGGCCCTGAAGTATCTGGCTGGCCTGGTGGACCGGATGAAGGGTCATCCCGGACACGCCTGCGGCCCCAAATCCGCTTAAGTAAAGGGCTTGCTTCCACTTCTAGTGGCTGACCGAGAACCCATGCAAAGGCTGGCGCTGGTAGCCGATACCCATGCCTACCAGGCCGGCCTTCCCGCGTTATTGGCCTATTTTCAGGCCCAGGGACTGCACCACCTGGCCTGCCTGGGGGACTGTCCGCCGGAGCCGTTTAGGCCGTGGCTGACCATGGACCCCGAGAACCGGTTGTACTGGGTGTACGACGTCTTCGGGCCCCAGATGCCCGACGCCACCGCCTGCGGGGTGGCCCTGGAGTTGGAAGGCCGCATCTTTCTGGCCCACACCCGGGCCTTGATCTGGACCCACTTTAATGAACGCGTCCGGGCCTACGGGCACGGGGCCCATACCTACCGCCCGCCCCTGCTGGCCTGCCATGGTCACACCCACGTACCCTGCGTCACCCGCTTTACGCCGCCCTTCAGCCGCCTGCTCTATACCAACGACGCGGTACGGCCCCAGGAATTTCAGGCGCGCCAGGCCTGCCTGACCCTGGAACCGGACACCACCTACCTCATCGTGCCGGGAGCCTTCACCCTGGAGGAACAGCGGCATCCCACTTTCAGCTTCGCGGTCCTGGACCTGGCCAGTTCCCGGGTGGCCATGGTCTCCCTCAAGGACCTGGCCGCCCTGGAGTCAGTGGAGCTCTTCCCGCCGGAGTGAGTCTCCTTTTCGCCGAGATCCATAAGACCGAGTCCGGAATCATCATAACCGAATCGGGTTTCCTGACGTTATCAGGTCCCGATTTTTCTTTCCTCGAGGCTGAAAACCGAAAACTGAAAACCGA
>JBAZKX010000353.1:0-3458 GCA_041650575.1 Desulfobaccales bacterium | reverse complement strand
CCAAAACTTTGTCAGGTATTTCAACGCTGATTATGTCATGCTTTCCGGCTGGCTGAAACTGGTGTCCGGCCTGGACCCGGCTCGCACGATTAATATCCATCCCGGTCCTTTGCCCCGATTCGGCGGACCGAACCTCTACGGACACCATGTTCACGAAGCGGTTATGGCCGCTTATCACCGCGGGGAAATTACCCACAGCGCGGTCACCATGCATTTTGTGGATGAGAAATATGACCGCGGCCCGATATTATTCAGGCTGCCTGTTCCCATTGAGCCGGGCGATACCCCGGAGACGCTGGCTGTCAGGGTGAATCAGTTTGAACATGAATGGCAACCCCGGGTTCTCAACTATGTGGTGCAGGGACAGGTGCGGCTGGTTGACAACGAAGTCGTCTATGAGACGGAAGAATTGAAGCGTCTGCTGATGCCAGAGATGTAGTTAAGTCAAAAACGTAAAGAATTATAGGAACATCTAAAGAACAGGCAGGCTTCTACCGGGGCCTGCCTGTTGTTTTTACATAATATGGCCATTTCTTCTCAAGTTTTCTTCTCCCATCTCAGCAAATCCGTGACCTGGGCCAGGGTGCGGCCTTCTTTGATTTCCTCGCGGATGCGGTTTTCTTTTTCCAGGACGTCCATGGCCCGGTTGGCGTATTCCACCGCCAGTTTTTTGGGCAGGACCACCACGCCGTCGTCGTCGCCCAGGAGCCAGTCGCCGGGCTCCACCTTGAGGCCGCCCACCCGGATGGGCACGCCGATCTCGCCGAAGCCCTTGGGTTCGCCGGCGTTGGGCATTACCAGGCGGGAGAAAGCGGGAAAGCCGAGTTTGACGATGTCGCCGGAGTCCCGGATGGCGCCGTCGATGACCACGCCGTTCAGACCTCGCTGGAGAGCCGAATGGGTGGCCAGTTCGCCCCAGATGGCCGGGCCCACCCCGCCGGCATCGATGACCAGCACGTCCCCCGGCTGGGCCAGGTCGATGGCCTCCACCGACTTGGCCCAGTCGCCGGGATAGGTGCGCACCGTCAGGGCCGGGCCGGCCAGGCGCGCCCCCGGAAACAGCGGGCGCAGGCCTTCCAGCACCCCGCCCCGGTGCAAGGCGTCGGAGAGGTTGGCCGCGGACACCATGGAAAGCACCCGGTGAATCTCCTCGAGGCCGCCCCGCTTGAACAGGGTGGTGGGAATCGCCACGCCTTCATCCAGGGCCCGGCGAATCTCGGCGGTGGCGGTCTCGGGGTTCAGGGCCTTGGTGATGGCGCCGCCCACGATGACGTAAGCGGCCCCGTGGGCCACGGCCGCGGCCGCGGTCTCGGAATTGATGCCGCCGGCCACCCCCACGGGCACGTGCACCGCCTGGCTCACCTCATAGAGGATGGCAAAGGGGTCCCGGCCCCGCATCTGTTCGTCGATGGCCACGTGCACCGCGATGTAATCGGCCCCCAGGACCTCCACCTGCCGGGCCCGGGCCACCGGGTCTGCCACCGCGATGAGGTCCACCGCGATCTTGGCCCCGTAATTCTTGCCGGCCTGGATGCACTCCTCAATGGTGGCGTCGGTGGCGGTTCCCAGGACGTCGATGATCCCCGCGCCGGCCTTGGCCGCGGACTCCACTTCGATGCGCCCCGCGTCCATGATCTTCATGTCGGCGACGATGGTTTTGGAGGGGAAGAGCCGCTTCAACTCCCGCACCGCGTCCAGGCCTTCGCTCTTAATCAGGGGCGTGCCGGCCTCGACCCAATCCACGCCCGCAGGCACAGCGCGTTCGGCCACGCCCACGGCCCGGTGTAAATCCACAAAATCCAAGGCTAACTGCAATATGGCAGACATAGTGAGTTCCTGTAGAAGTATTTTGGGGGAAGGGGGCAAGGGCATTTTCGTAAGCGCCCCTGCCCCTTCCCCCAAGTTCCTTATATTTTTATCGTTGGAACGCATATAGTGCGCCCCAAGGCGGAAACGCAGGTCCGCCCCTACAGGGAGGACAAGGGAATCCCTTACCACAATTCCCCCAGCTCTGCCTACAATATTACTCTAAATCCGCGTGGCGGTCCAGGACTTCGCCCTGGTTGTGGCCCAGGCGCCGCTGATAGAGGAGGAGCACCACGGCTTCCAGGAAGAAGAAAGTGGCCTGTTCGAACAGGCTGCCGGGGCACTGCACCGAGGTGGCTTCCCGGTTCAGGGTCAATTTGGTGGTCCCGGGGATGGTGAGGGTAACCTGGGCTTCCCGGCCGATGGTGGAGGCCGGGTGGGTAGTCAGGGCCAGGGTGCGGGCGCCCACCGCGTTGGCCCGGCGCTGCATCTCCCGGGGCTGGGCGGTTTCGCCGGAGCCGGACATGACGATCAGCAGGTCGCCGGGGCGGACCCGGGGGGTAATGGTCTCCCCCACGGAATAGACGGTGAAGCCCAGGTGCATGAGGCGCATCAAGAAGCCCCGGAGGATAAAGCCGGAACGGCCGGCGGCGCAGCCGAAGATGCGGGGGGCGGTTTCCACTTCTTTAATCAGGGTCTCGGCCAAATCCGGGGTGATCCGGGAGAGCACGGCTCCCAGCTCCTCGTGCATGTGGTCCAAGGCCTGCGTAAATTTCAGCCCTGGGGCGGGCTCGGGGGGAATCAGACCCCCTGGGGGGTGCGGCAGGCAATCCATCCTCTGCCTCCTTTAAGTCTCGGTCCAAATCCTTGGATCCAAGCTCTCCATCTAGTGGGAGGATTATTAACGGAAATTTAACACAACCGCAGGGAAATTACCATAATTGTCATAGTTGTTAAGGCTGGAACAACATATTTTTTTGTTGGGGGAAAGGATAGAGAAAGGCGGGGGCGGTTCGCCAACCGCCCCCGGGGTCAATCAGGGTAACGAAAGGAGGGGGCCTGAGCGCCTCAGGCCCCCTGTGCACTTAGGCCTCGGGCTTTTCCGGCGGCGCGGGTTTCTCGGCGGCGATCTCCTTATACCATTCCGAGTGGTGCTTCTTAGCCCACAGGCGGCTCACCTTGCCGTCCACCATGGCGCTCCAGGTGCCGGGGTTGGCGATGGTGCCGAGATAGGCATGGGCGATGATCGCGGCCACGAAGATGATGGCGAAGAAGCCGTGGAGGGTGGACAACAGGCAATTGAAAGTCAGCGGCAGGCTGGCCTTGAAGATCAGCAGAATGCCGGTCACCCCCATGATGAGGGAGAGGACCACCGTGAGCCAGAAGAAAATTTTCTGGCCGGCGTTGAGCCGCCCCGCGGGGACCTCCACTTCTTTGCCGCCCAGATAGCCGCCATGGTTCTTCAGCCATTCTTTGTCGTAGGATACGAACCTGGCGTCTTTGTACCAGAGCATGAGACTGACGAGGGAGGCGGCCACGAAAATGAGCCCCGCCACCCAATGGATGATGACCGCGGAATTTTGCGAACCGAAGAACATCCGCAGCATGGTGACATTGTTGTAGAAGAAGATGTATCCCGTAAAGAACAGGAC
>JBAZKX010000352.1:0-3485 GCA_041650575.1 Desulfobaccales bacterium | reverse complement strand
CGCCGGGGCCATATTGCAGACCTCCATCATTATACGGCGCCGTGGCAAAGACAGTGGCGCTGCCCGAAAATCCAGTTATATGGTTACCGGCGCCCCTGGTAACCCCGATGGAATAAATTAGTCCCTCTTGAAGATTGGCGCTCCCACCGATCAGCAGGGTGGAAGGATCTCCCGGTTTCAACGTCAACCCGCCGTATTCAGCCGGAACCCCTGGGACAGAACCCAGGTCAAAACCCACATATGAACCGGCATAGTATGAGTCGATCGTGAAAGCCATAACCGCGGCGGGGAGAAGGGTCACGACCGCGAATATCACCACTGCCAATCCCAAAAGTTTCTTGCCGTTCATGGTCACCACCTCATTCTTTTGCTCAGGCCGAACCGCTGAGCCCGACAGTACGGAACCAGGTCAGGCTATCCAGGGACCGCCCGATTCCTTTGATAAAAAAAGCCGGGTCACCCTTTTTCAGGCAACCCGGCCATCTCTCCTGAGATCCGTGGCTTTCCGTCCCCGCCTCACGGCGAGTTTGGCAATTTTTCTGATTCTTGACGATAAACAAACATTAAATGTTTTGTCAAGAATAATATTCAAGCATGATTATTTTTTTTACCAAGAAAGCTGAGGGGGATTAAAACCAAGGCAAATATATTAGCCGGTTGTTCGATAAAAAGGGGATGGTTTGGGGGCGCAAAAGCAAAAAGGGTTGAGTGTCGCGATCCGCTCTTGAGGCGCTCCCAAAGATTATTTTGCAGGGCTTCGCTAGGCAGATCATACCTTCAACTCATTGGCATCGTTGGGAAGTTACGGGCAGGGCAATTCACCTGCTTGATTTGTACTCACTCAAAGGCAGGAGCACCTCATCAATGGCCCGGTTTAAGAGTTTCAGATAGAGGCCGGTGTCGTAATCGTCCAGGGTGGCCGCGAACGGGACGGCCTGGATGCGGGTCTCCTTGGGACCTTTCGCCTCCTTATGCACGTAGCGCACCTTTTCTCCCGGGAGCAGATGCAGGCCCGCGCGCTGCAACTGCCGAGCCGCCAAGGCCGTAGGAGTATCCACGCGATAGTCTTCCGGCGGTTGAGAGAGCACCCGGGTAATGACTAAATCCTGAGGGGTGAATCTGCCTTCCCGGAGCCGTTGCCGGAAATCCGCGGCCAGGTTCTCCAGTTCCGGTTGCAAGGCTGCCAGGGCTTCCGGGGTCGCGGCGGCGGCCAGACGAGTCAAGAGCGCTTCCTGGGCCTGGCGCACAAAGGGCGGGGTATCCCGGCGACGGCAGGCCAGCCCGCGCACCTTAAGGGCGCCATCTTGAAAGACCCCGAAGTAGCGAGTCGCCACCGGTCTTTTCGGGTCCTGGCGGGAAGCCGGAAAAACAATCCAGCGGTAGATTCCCTCCAAGGCCAGCTTGACCCCGGTGGCCGCGGAGATTTCCCGGCACAAGCCCTCCAACTCGGCTTCGTTGATGCCCACCTTCTTAATCCACAGGCAATCGGTAAGGCCGTGGAGCACCGTGAACCCGGCAGCTTCACAGACTTCTTTGGCGGTGAGCAGCTTGTCCCGTCCATAAGCGGTCACGGCTTCATGGGCTTCAATGCGTCCGAAACGGGCGTTTTTATAGCCCAGGTAACCGAAACAAGTCACCAGCATCCATTTCAGGGCGGTCTGGCGGGCCCCGTATTGGGCGGCCTCTTCAGGTCCGGACCGGCGGGCCCGGGCCTTGAGGCGCTCCCGCAAGAGCAGAATAGGCCGTAGAGTGCGGGGCACCAGGCCCTCCCGGCGGCGGCAGATTCGATAGTCCGCCTCCGGGACCCGCTCTCCGGCACAACAGGAACAGTTGACCGTCTCCGGAGAGATGTTGTGGATCGTCATGATGGTGGGGTACATGGAGGCAAAATCCACCTCCGCCACCTGGAAATGCACCCCCACGGGAGGCATGAACACCAGGCCGCCTTTGTCAATGCGCAGCAAGTCGCCCGCGGTCTTGAAGCGTTCCGGTTCGCCCTTGCGCCAGGGAATGAGAATCCCATCCGCCACCGCCCTCGCCAGTTGCATGGAGGTGATCAGGGTCCCGGGGCTGGCCCGGGCTACCTGCTGGAGAGGCAACTGCCCGATCCGGGCCGCCTGGATCAGCCCCTTCAGGCCCGCTTCCCGGAAAAAAAAGGAGTTGCGGCGATCTAAATGCCAACGGCCGTAACACGGGGCCGAAGCGCCTTGATAGACGATGCGCCCGTAGGAGAAATAGCTGCGCCCCCTGGCGAACTCCCGGGATACCGGCCCGGCTTCCCGGTCCAGGGGCAGAGGCACCTTGTGCCTTTGGCTCCACAGCCACAGGAGGGGGATGATCTTTTCATCACCCCAGTCGCTTAAGATCAAGTCGGGGTCAGAGCGTTTCAGCCGATGCGCTACTTCGGCCACCAAGCTTCCCGGGTCCGGGGCTTCCAGGGTCAGGGTCCGGCCTTCCCAGCCCAAGGTTATGGTATTCCCCGCGCCCAGGGGAATCAGGGGGTCTTGGGCCAGGCCCAGGCTCAAGGTGGTGAGGGGAGGCAGGGAAAAATCCAGGGCGAATTGCTCTTCCCGGGGGACCGCGGCCAGCAGCCGCCCATCCTTCACTTCCAGGTCATACCAGGCGCAGGGCCACACCTTCTTGGTATAGAGATAGTAGGCGGCCGGGTCCAGGTCGCAGTTGTAGCACGCCAAGTCTTTCTGGTTGCCCAGCCACGCCCGCAGCCGGGGCAGATGGTTATAACCCCGGAGTTCCAGGGCCAGCACCGGCAATTCCCTGCCCTCCAACCCCAGCCGGCTGGCCGGATAGGTCCGGCGCACCCACCCCCGGCTTTCCCAGGCTTGACCCAGGCGGCGCAGGCGGGCGGGGTTCCCTTGCAGATAGATGCGGTAGGGGAAATCGTCCTCTACCCGCCACTTCTCTCCCTCTGGCGTGATGAACCACAGCACTAGGCGGGATTGCCAGGGATAGAGGTCGAAGAGCCAGCCGGTTATGTGCATGATTGAGGGGGGGAGGCTTGCAGACCCGTTACTCCGGGAGTAGGGGGAGAAGCTGGCCGGGGCGAGGCGGCGGGGCGTCTTCCCGGCTGCCGGGGAGAGCTTGTTCCAGGTCTCGCACGCGCTCTTCCAAGATGCTCAGGGCTTTCTGCTGCTCCAGCAGTATGGACAGGAGGATGGATTCCAGGGGCCAGGGGGTGGAGGCGTAAACCCCGGCCTGGAGGTGGAGCCGGGCCGATTCAAACAGCCGGTCGAAATAAGCCTGGTCCGTCTTGCGCAGCGCCCGCCGGAACTTCTGCCAGCGCTCCCGCTCCATCTCCCAAATCCGGCTGTAAGGCAGGACTGTTCTTCCCATGGCTTCTCACCTCGGCGCGGTATTCCGGTATCGGCATGAGCAGACGCCCGGAATCGCGGTTAGGGGCCCGCCTGGGCAACCAGGGTTGGCCTTAGTTTTGACTGCCGCCAGGGTGCGCCCCAAGTCTTGCGTAA
>JBAZKX010000351.1:0-3487 GCA_041650575.1 Desulfobaccales bacterium | reverse complement strand
CGAGGCATCCAGCACCCGCAGGATATTGTATTGGGGAAAAGAAAGGTCGTGTTTCTTGAAAAGCGATGACGCAGCCCGCTTAAAGGATTCCGCAGCACGGACAACGGCCATGAGGATTTTTTCGTCTTCACTAAGATCGCTTCGATAGTTTCCGGATTTCACGATTCATCCCAACATAATGATTGCCGCTATTTGGTTTCCAACGACCCATGATCACTGACTCATAACGAATGGCCGGTCTCCAGGCAGGTGTCCTTCAGGACCTCCTGGAGACAGGCGTCTGCGATCTCCCGAATGGGCGGAACTACCAGGCCCCCTGAATGATCCTGTCGGTGACCGCACAGATAAATGTCCTCTTGGGGTTTTGCCTTATGCGGATGATGGATACGGACTTTATTCAGCGTATGATGCCCCGGCCCTCCCTGAACCCGCCAGGGCGAAAACAGGGGCACGGGGCATCTCGCTGTCGGAACGGTCCACTATTTCTTTTTTTTCATAGCGTTCAGGATCTTTTCCGGGGTGATGGGGAGGTCCTTACACCAGTACCCCATCGCATGATGGACCGCGTGGTTGATCGCTGGCGCCGTGGGGGACACCAGACCCTCCCCTGCCTCCTTGGCCCCCATGGGTCCCTCCGGCTCGTAGCTGTCAATATGGGTCACCTCGCTGAGGGGCATGTCGAGGGCCGATGGCATCTTGTAATCCAGGAAATTCGTGGTAAGGGTCTTTCCGTCCTTCATCACAAACTGCTCGGACAGGGCATACCCCAGCCCCATCTGGATGCTCCCGTTTAGCTGGCCCTCCAAAGCCTTTGGGTTGATGACCGTACCACAGTCATGGGCCGTCCACATCTGCTTCACCGACACGACCCCGGTCTCCTGGTCCACCTCCACCTCGGCCACCTGGGCCCCAAAACTAAACGCGGGCGTCACCAGACCTTTGTCCCTGGGGGTGTAAGAACCCCGCACTACAACCATTTCACCCCGATTGGCCTTCTGTACCATGGCCACGGCCTCTCCGAAGGAAACGCCCTTGTCAGGTCTCTCCTTGGCCTGGACCCTCCCATCCTTGCACTCCAGCTCATAGATGACATTCATGTTGAAACGGGCCGACACGGCGCCGAACAACTGCGCCTTGAGCTTCTTGGCCGCATCGATGATGGCGTTGCCCGCCATCAGGGTGACCCGGCTCCCCCACGTTCCCAGATCGGCCTGGGGCGTCATGGCCGTATCTGCAGAGGTGATCCGAATATCTTCCATTCTCAGTCCCAGCTCCTCGGCCAGTATCTGCTTGAGGACCGTATCCGACCCCTGTCCGATATCCGAGGCCATGGTCAGGTAATGGACCGTCCCATCCGGATAGGCCCGAATCTCGGCGGCAGAAAAGGGAAACTGTGTATTGAACCAGTTGAACACCCCGCCCGAGATGAAGCTGTAGCAGCCGATGCCGACCCCCTGACCCGGCTTGAGGTTCTTCCGTTTGGTCTTCCAGTCGCTCATCTCCGCCACCTTTTTGATGGACTCGACGAAGCTGCAGCTCGAGATGGTGGCCACATCCGGGATCTTGTCCCCGCTCACCTGTGCGTTCTTGAGCCGGATCTCCACCGGGTCGATCCCCAGCTCCTCCGCGGCCATATTCATCTGAACCTCTGTCACATAGAGCGACTGGGGCGCGCCGAATCCCCTCATGGCGCTGGCCGGCGGCTTGTTGGTATAGACGTGCTCCCCGTGAAACCGGTAGTTGGGATAGCGGTAGAGCATGGCCCCGAAGTTGCCGCACAGGAAGGTGGCGGTCGGCCCCATAGCATTGTAGGCCCCGCCGTCCAGACGGATGTGAAGGTCTTTGGCCATCAAAGTCCCGTCTTTCTTGAACCCCACCCTGGAATGGAGTTTCATGGGATGCCGCCTGCGGCCGGTCAGCAATTCCTCTTCCCGGTTCAGCGTGAATTTGACCGGACGGCCTGTCCTTTTGGCCATGAAGGCGGCACAGAACTCCCAGGGACGGAGTTCCATCTTGCCGCCGAAGCCCCCTCCGACAAAGGGCTTGATCACCCGAATGTCGTTTTCCCGCATCCCCAGGGTGCTGGCCAGGAGGCACTGGACGATATAGGGGGTCTGGGTCGAGGTCCACAGGGTAATGCGCCCGTCCAGGTCCACCTGGGCCAGGGAGGAGCAGGGCTCCAGATAGGCGTGGCTCACCGCATGGACGTCGAAGGTGTCCTCCCGCACATAGTCCGATTCGGCGAAACCCTTTTGAATATCCCCATACTGGATCTTTCGGTTGACGCTGACATTGCTGGGGCAGTAATCGTGAATGACCGGAGCCCCTGCCTGCGTGGATGCATCCGTGTCAAAAACGCCGGGCAATTCCTCGTATTCCACCTCGATCAGCTCCAGGGCCTCTTCTGCCGTGTCGGCATCCAATGCAGCCACGGCCGCCACCTCGTCGCCGATAAAGCGCACCTTGTCGATGGCCAGGGGGTATTCATCCTGGGTCTCCGGAAACAGCCTCCAGTTGCCATACTTGATCTTGGGCGTGTCTTCTCCCGTAATCACGCACTTGACCCCGGGCAGACCGGCGGCCTTGCTCACATCGATATGCCTGATCCTGGCATGCGCCAGAGGGCTCCTCAAGATCCTCCCGAAAAGCATTCCGGGCAGCTTGAGATCGTCTGTATAAAGGGCCGCCCCCCTAGCCTTGGCCTCGGCATCATTCCTGGGTACATCCTTTCCTACGATAGTAAAAGCATGATTCTGCATGATCGTTCCCCCTAATTCTGAACGGCCCGGCCACGGGCCTCCTCAATCGCCCGCCGGGTCAGTACTGCTACCATACTCCTGCGGTATTTGGCGCTGGCCCTCACGTCAGTGATGGGCATGGATTCTTCGGATGCCTCCAAGGCGGCCCTGGCCGCCAGGGACTGAGACCCCTTTTTACCCTCCAGAAGGGCCTCGGCCCCCCTGGCCCTCATGGGCGTGGGCGCGACGGCCCCGAGAACAATCCGTACATCCTTCAAGCGGTCCTTTTCAACCCTCACCTTGACCCCCACGCACACCGCGGAGATATCTACCTTCCCCCGGGCCGAGATCCATTGATAAGACGCCCCCATTCCCCCGGCTGGCGGAGGAACCAGGATTTGTGTGAGAATGTCCCCTCGGTCCAGGGCCGTAATCCCCGGCCCCTTGAAAAAATCGTCCAGTGAAAGACGACGCGTTCCCTTCAGACTCGCGATTTCCACCTCGGCCCCCCTGGCCAGAAGCACAGGGGCATTATCCGCTGAAGGGGCCGCATTGCAGAGGTTCCCTGCAAGGGTGGCCATGTTTCGAATCTGGGTATTAGCCGTCTTTTTGGCCGCCTGGGCCATGGCCGGATAATATTTCAGCACGTCCGGATGCTCGGCCACCTCCACCAGGAGGGCCGTGGCCCCTATGGAGAGACCTTTGGCCGGATCGAACCGGATCTCGTTCAATCCATCGATTTCCTTCAA
>JBAZKX010000350.1:0-3490 GCA_041650575.1 Desulfobaccales bacterium | reverse complement strand
GGTCAGCCCAATTGGGCAGGAGGTGAACGCGTTCCGGCGCCACCCCTTTATCCCGTATTCTGGCCGCCATGGCCCGGGAAATGGTGGTCACCGCCTGGGACCGGGTGAAGAGAAAGCGTTCCAGGCGCGTAAGGCAGGCGAACAGGAGCGGTTGCCGGATAATCGCCAATTCACGGGCGGCGTCCAGCTGCAAATCCTGAACGTGGAGAATAAACGGGACCTTCCGGCGGCGGGCCAGAAGCGCCGGGATCAGCCCTGATTGCAGCAGAGGGCAGACTGCCAGGATTGCGTCCCAAGGCCGCGCCCACAGGCTCGGCCACCAGGCGAGGCAACTGGCCCCGAAGGAAAGCTCATGCAGCACCCGGCCTCTGCCGGTCACCCGGGCGGGGGTATAGAGGGGGGCCCGCAGCACCTCCACCCCATCCAGCCATTCACGCCGCCAGGCCGGCCGGCGGTATGCGGCCGGCACCCGCCATGCCGGATAGTAGGGGGGCGCGGCGAGGACGGTAACCGCGTGCCCCCGGGAACTCAGCCAGGCCCCCAACTCCCCGGTGTAACGCCCGATCCCGACAAACTCCGGAGCATAATTGATGCCGTGAATCAGGATACGCAGCGCCACGTATTCATCCTTCCTGGCCCCGGGCCGTAACGATCAGATAAAGTCATTGTCCCCTGGGTTTTATGGGCCGGCAGGGGTAACCATAGCATACCATACCCGGCGGCATATCATGAAACACACTGGAGCGGGCCCCGATGACCGCATTGTCGCCGATGGTGACTCCAGGCGCCACATAAACATCCGCGGCAATCCAGACGCCGTTTCCCACCGTTATGGGTTGGTGCGTCAGCCGGAAGCGTGGATCGCGATAATCATGACTCGCCGTACAAAGAAAACTCTTTTGCGAAATGACTGAGTGATCGCCGATTTTTATCGTATCGATGGAATAAAGCCAGGCATCGTCGCCGATGGCGGAATGATCGCCGATCTCGATGCGCCAGGGATAATGCAGCCGCGCCCGGGGACGCACCACTGCTTGTTTACCCAGCTTACACCCGAATAATTTGAGCAACCACCGCCGAAAACCGTAGCACGGCACGGGAGAAAAGCGAAACAAGGTCTCCTGGCAGAGGAACCATAAGAAAACAATAAATTTAGGGCGCCCATAGTCAGACCCCGAAGGGTCATACTCGTTAAGACGCAAGAAGGGCATTGCTCCACTCATAGTGTCCGGAGAGAGTGTCCACAGTCAAATTATTTACTCTGCTTCCCGCACTGTATCTTATCTGGAACCTCTCGTATAGTCCTTTGAGCTCAGCTTCCGGCGGCCGGGGCCATGCCTGCCTCAAACCGTTTCAGGCCGAAATATTCCTGTATTTTTGGGACAGGGGAGACTGGGGATCACGCAACTCTTCCAGTTTGAGACTAATCTGGTAGTCGTAAAAGGTGTGGAGCAGGCAGAATCGAAACCCCATGCGCCCATCAAGGAAACCTAATCTGAATAAGTACATCCAGATAAATTTAAACAGGGCCCGGCCTGGCAGATACCGGTAGGCGAGATTTTTGAGGAACCGTCGTTGTGCCGGTCCTCTGACCCAAAAATTTGCCGGTAATACTCCAGGTCGGTCCGTTGCCGTCAGCGTGCGGTAAACCTCCACCGCCTCCAGGCTGGAGTAGACGTTATGGCGGTCGAAATAGCGCTCTATCCCCTTGTAATCATAATGAATGAGCGGGTTCTTGAGATAACCCGGGGGCCCCTCCAGGAGTATGTGCTCGTGGACCAGGCGCGCTTCATAACGTCCCTGTCCCCGCCGCAACAGACGCAGGTTCCAGTTGGGATACCAGCCGCCGTGGCGGATCCAGGTGCCGGCAAACCAGTTCTGGCGGGCCAAATAGTAACCATTACAGGGTGGGGATCCCGTGATTAAGGCGGTGATCTCCCGGGCCAGGTCCGGGGTCACCCGTTCATCTGCATCGACAATCAGGGTCCAATCATACTTAAAATCAAGGTGGTCCAGGGCCCAGTTCTTGTGGGCCGAGAAATTGTCAAACTCCCGCTGCACCACCCGAGCGCCCCCTTCCCGGGCGATGTTGACGGTATTATCATCGCTGTAGGAATCCAGGACCACCGGGTCATCGGCCCAGGCTACGCTCTTCAGGCAATCGCCCAGGTTGCGCTCTTCATTCTTGGTGCAAATCAGCACCGATAGCGGGCACTTGCGGGATGTGTCAGTCATAACTTCTCCGGTCGGCCAGGCAAACTTCTCTAACTCAATGGCTTCCCTTGGATTTTTGGTGCTCGTCAATGATCCGGCCGTAGGCTTCTGCCAGGCGGCGGGCGATCATGGGCCATTGGAACTGCTCCTGCACCAGGGCCCGGCCCCTCCGGCCCAGGGCGGCCGAGGTTTTTGGGTCGCCCAAGATCTCCAGGAGCTGCTCGGCCAAAGCCTCGGAGTCGCATGGCACCACTCGGCCGGCGTCCCCTTCTTGCACCTCCCGCCAAATATTGACCTTATCGGAAATGATCACCGGCAGGCCCGCAGCCATGGCTTCAATGACGGCCAGGCCAAAATTTTCCGAATAAGAGGGCAGCACGAATATGCTGGCATCCCGTAATACCGCCAGCCTATCCGGCCCCAACAGCATGCCGGTGAAGGTGGTGCAGTCCAGCACCCCTTCTTCAGACAACCAGGTGCGGACTTGGGCGGCCCAGCCATCATTGTCGGGGCCGGCAATCACCAGATGGACGTCCTTTCGCTGGCGGGCCACGGCCCCAAAGGCCCTGGCCAGAATGTCCAAACCTTTTTTGAAATTGACCCGCCCGAAAAACAGGATAATGGGCCCCGCGCCGATTTCTGGATACTGGCGTCTGAATTCTCCCGGCTCCGGCAGCTTCGCAAATTCATCAAAGTTAATCCCCAGGGGCACCACCAGGCCTAGGGTTTGAAAGGTGAACGGCGCCGCCAATTGCTGTTCTTCTGCCGTAGTGAAATGCAGCGCGGCGGCCCGGCGGATATTGCGGTCCTCAAATAAGAGCTCCATGAGGCGCTTGCGCCAGCGGTGCCGCCGGTGAATATAGGGGTCCAAGGTCCCCTGGGGCCGCATCACGTAGGGAACGGCATAGCGGCGGCAGTAGTGCCCCGCCACCAGGTCGTGAAACAGATAGAGTGAATGAATATGCACCAGGTCGAAGGCCGGGATTTGTCGCCGCAGCGCTTGGGCCAAGGGCAGGGAGGTCCCCCAGAAGCGCGGGGATTGGATAGGAAAATAGCGGACTTCCACGCCCTCCCGCCAAACGGGCAGATTCGTGGGCACCTCCAGTTCCCCGGGGCCATCTTGATTGGTGGTATAGATGCTCACCGCGTGCCCTAATTCAGCCACGGCCCGGGCCATCTCCCAGCACGCTTTGGAGGGCCCCCCGTAGCGCGGGGCCAGATTGGCAATTACATGGAGAATCTTCACGGTTCAGCCCGGTTGAGGTCCATTATCCTT
>JBAZKX010000349.1:0-3503 GCA_041650575.1 Desulfobaccales bacterium | reverse complement strand
TGTTACCGTCACCATTGTGGTACAACCCTATTTATGAGAGCAAAAGTCATGGGAAAAGGGGTAACACTTTCCGTTCCAGGGCGATGGTGATCATGCCGTGGAACTGTAACCACGATTGGACAGCCAGACGCCAGGCCGCTGAAGGCGACAAGGGTTTGGAACTGCCCGGTTCCGTCAGGGCCACTGTGGTCATGACGATCATTTCTTCGAATGCCTCCCTTCGTTTGCGCAGAGTGTACTCTCTCTGCCTTGGTTTACCAGTCTCAAAAGCCCAATGCGCCGAATGGCCATGCAGGCTGCGGCGGAACAAGTCGTTCAGCTTGGCGGTGGCCAGTTGCGCCCGGATCAGGCGGTCCGGCACCTCAAGGTGATCGCCGTCGCCCTGGACAACCAGTTCCGCCTTGAACTCGCGCTGGCCCTTTTCGATCCCGCCATTGTAGCGCGGGCAGTGGCAGGGCGAGTTGAGTGGCATCACCCCGTAGTGTTCCAGCACGGCGTCCACCATCGTGCAGTCAAGATTCGCGCCGTTGTCGCGCTTGAGGATCAGCGGCGCCCCGTTGACATCAAACAACTGTGCCAGCCGCTCCGCCACCAGCGAGCCATCAAGGACATGGCCGACCGAAAGCCGGGGCGGGAACTGGTAGCGTGAGCCCAGATCCTTGATCTGGTTGCTCCACACTTTCCGGTCCTCATGATAGCCGATATGCACATCATCCACGGCCCAGATGAGGCGGGGCGTATTCCAGTACACCCGCTGTCGTCCCCCGTGTTCCTTCTCCCAGCAGGCCCGGCGCGCCTCCTCGACTAGTTCCCGGAACTGGCGGCGCGATAACTGTTCCCGGTAACGGTCATAGAGCGACCCGGTTCCCGCCGTGCGCTTGCGTCCATGGGACAGGTATTCCAGTTCCATCTTTAACCGGGCGAGGTCCATCAATGGCACCTTGTGCGGGCCGGGGGCCGACACGGGTGGGAGACCCCGTTCGTGCCGACCCTGCCAGCGCATCAGGTTGGAGTATGGCACCCCGGTTTCGGCGCAGAGCTTGGCATACGACTCACCTGTCGCTTTTTTCAGTTCATCCATGGTGTTCAGGATCATCGCCGTCCGCTCCACCTTTTTTTTTCGTCGCCGTTCCTGTGGATTTATTCTCCGGCCCCGCTTGGAACACTTCCCGGACACGCCGGAGTTGTTCCTGTACTTCCAGTTGTTTCTGGAGTCGTTCCACCTCCTGCCGGAGGTCCTCCTTCTCCGGGTCTCTCCTGCGCGCCCGGCGTCCCGGCTCCCCCTCCTTCAGCCCCGCCACGATCCCCGAGAGGCCGCGCCGTTCCCACTTGTAATACGTCTTGCGCGAGACTCCCATCCGCGCGGCCGCCGCCGAGGCGCTCAAGCGGCCCGCCTGCACCTGGATGATCAGTTCCGCCCGGCTCCGGGCCAGGGCCTCTTCCTGTTCCTGACTCTTCCTCATCCGTGGCCTCCTTCCGGCAAGGACGGATCATCCCCCCTTCGCTGACGACTCCAACTCCGTCCCCACGCTGGCCAGTCGTTTCGTCAACCGGGGTAGCCGCCCTTCCTGTTCCATCGCCTTGCGATCCAGTAGCCGCTTCACCTTCGGGGCCAGCGCCGGACCCCGTTCCTCCTCCCGCCCCTCCCTCGGCTGCAATGCCCGCAGCATCCCATCCATCGCCCGCTCCTGCCATGCCTGCAACACCTTCCGGGTCACCCCCAGTTCCCGGCAGACCTGTTCGGCCGTCCGCCTCTCCGTCCACACCCCCAACACCGCCCGGCACTGTTCCGTTCCCGTCTTTACTGCCTGTCCGTCCGTCTTCATCACGCACCTCACCGAGGTTTCGGTAGCTTAGTTCCTCACTTCCGGTTCCGCCATCATTTCCTGCGCCGCCTTCCCCGTGTCCGGCTCCACCAGCAACGCTTCCAGCCGCGACCCCAGCCGCACCTGCCCCGGCAGTTCCGTCTCCGGATTCCCCGGCGCTTCCCCCAGCGCCTCCCGGATTCCCCGGATGGCCCGTTTCTCCCAGCTGTTGAACACACCCCAGTTGATCCCCATCTCCCGGCACACCCGCGCCGGGCGCCGCCGCCCCGACCACACCGACAACAAGGCCATCCCTTTCTCCTTCGCGCTGCAATTGCGTCTCGCCCGTCTTGCCTTTTTCCCCGGCACTGTGTTCATTGTCTTCTCCTTTCCGTTCTCCCACCGTCATTCGCACCATTCCCTGTTCCGCATGGATCACCACCGACTGGTCGCCTACCCGGCCCACCACATACACCGGCTCCTGGGGTTTCCCCCTTAGCGCCAACTCCTTCAGGTTAGATTCCAGCCCTTTCTTCATCACCTCGCCCAGTTCCTTCTGGATCGCAAAGAACCGGTCCGCCGGGCATAACCCGCCGATCCCCTGATGCGGACGTTGCTGGTTGTAGTACCGCACCCACCAGGCGATCCGCTCCCGCGCCGATTCAAAGGTGTCGAACTGCGCCCGGCTCAGGAACTCCTCCCAGATCGTCTTCCAGAACCGCTCGATCTTCCCCAGCGTCTGCGGGTGATGCGGGGCGCTGCGGAAGTGATGCACCCGGTCCTTCTGCAGTTCCTTCTCGAACTGCGTCTTCCCCCGCCAGTTCGTGTACTGCCGCCCGTTGTCCGTCAGCATCTCCCTGGGCACCCCGTACTGGCCCGTCCCGCGCCGGTATACTTCCAGCACGTTCTCCGCCGTCTGCGAACGGTAGAGACCCAGGCTCACGATGTACCGGGAATGGTCATCAATGAACCCGATCAGGTAGGCCACCTTTTCCCGCATGTGAAACGGAAAAATGTCGCTCTGCCACATCTGGTTCGGGGTGCTGCGCTCAAAAAAGCGCGGCTTCGAGGGGTTACTGGGGGGCTTCTTCTTCACCGCGGGCATCAGTTGCCGCGCGTGCAGCGTCCGCCGCACGGTTGTGGCGCTGGCCGGCAGGAACAGCGCCCGCCTCAGCCACTGGGAGATCCGCTTCACCCCGAAGGCGGGGTTCGCCTGCTTGACCTCCACAATCTTTTCATGGATCGCCGTCGTCCGGTTCCTGTGCCGCCGACTCAAGGACCGGTACCCGGGACGCAGCCCCGTCTCCCCGCTATCCCGGTACGCCTTGACCCAGTGGAACAGCGTACTCTTGGCAACGCCCGTCTCCTGCCTCAACTGCTTCCAGGGAATCCCTTCCTCCAGAAACAACTTCACGGCCTTGCGCCGTTGCTCATACGGCCACGCATGCACGTGACCAACCGGTCCGCCCGAACCCCCCTTGGGGGGTTCATCCTTCTTCCTGCCAGCAGGCTGCCTTACCGGATTGCCTGCGTCGTTCCCTCTCGTCCTGCTCTTCTGCTTCTCTTTCATCGGTAACACTCCTGAAGGTTCTTCCACAAAACCTTCTTCCAAAAGTGTTACCCGTTTTCAGCACAACTTTAGTCTCATTATCCGGTCGTTAGCACAGGTGCGGGTGAAGACCGGGTCGCCCCAGGGAA
>JBAZKX010000348.1:0-3526 GCA_041650575.1 Desulfobaccales bacterium | reverse complement strand
CCAGGCGTGCCGCCACGGTAACTTCTTTGGCCAATTTGCCGAAGAGTTTTCCCCGCTTGGCGTCCAGGGCGCCTTTTTTGCGTTTAATGGTGCTCCATTTGGAATGGCCAGACATCTGGGCGTGTTCCTCCTTAAGACTTGCTTCTGGACGGGCTTTAACGTGGCCGAGGTCCGGATTGAGGAGCCCGGGCACCGGACGGGGCGCTCCGTTTCTTGAGGCCCAACAGATAGATTTCTCGGCTGGCAGGACGGGATCCCGCCGGTTTCACATGGCGGCAGAGACTAAAGCCCGCCTTCAGGACCGCCGTCAGAGTAGGGGTATCCGGCCCTTCGAAGACCTTGACCAGGAAATGGCCCCCTTCCCTAAGCAGCTTCCGGGCCCAGTCCCAGGCCAGAAAGGCCAACTCCAGGGACCGCTGCTGATCCACCTGCCGCATGCCCGTGGTTTTCGGGGCTAGATCGCTGACCACCACGTCGAATACCGGGCTGATGGCAGTGATGGTTTCTAAGTCTAGACTTGTGACTTCTCCCGGCACAAAGTATAGGGGTGGGGCCACCGGGATGGCCGGCGGGTTCACGTCCACTCCTACTACCAGGCCCTTGGGGCCCGTGCGGGAAGCGATGTATTGCAGCCACGACCCCGGGCTGCACCCCAGGTCCAGAACCCGTTGCCCCGGTTGGAAGAGGTGGTATTTTTCGTCCACCTCTTTGAGCTTATAGACGGCCCGAGCCACATATCCTTCGGCCCGGGCCCGGGTCCGGTAGATGTCGGGCTGTCCAGGGCGAGGCATGCTTTGAAATGCCTATCTTAGTAGATTAATTCAATTTCTTTTAGCATAGGTCCCGACTTTTGGCAATGAAAATCCTCCTCGCGTCAAAAATCTGACGGGCTTTGCCTTATTTGACAGGTTCGCCAGCCGCCGCCGGCTGGTCTTTGGTCCCCTCACCGCCAGGGACTGTCCCTGTCCCGGGAAGAGAAAATCAGTAAATTAGTCATGTTTCCAGGCTGTTAAATCATCAGAGCCGCTAGTGTGTTTAAGATCATGAACCTGCTTTAGGACTCGGTTCGACGAGTGAATAGGGATGTTTTAAGTTTGGCACAATCATTGCTCATAGATGATGCAACACCCCAGGCTTAGGGGCGCTGGAATTGACGGGATGGACTTCAGGCTATCCGGCCCAGGCCAGCGGATGCGGCCGGTTCGAGACCACAGTCCGGGTCAGGTCGGGCTTGGCGATAGCCCCGGGAGGGCGGCGATGCACCGGATTCTTTCCGAAGAAGAAATGGCGGCTTTGCTGGCGGGTTGGCCGGAAGCTAAGGCTGGTCTGGCTTCCGAATTAAGTTCTGCTCCCCGGATGGCCCCATCTCGAAGTCTGGAACTCCCGCAGCGCCGTCAAATCCCGAGTTTTCATATTATCTCCAACTGGTTGATCGCGGTGCGCGAGTTGCGCTGGCCCCACCTCTAGGGACGGAAGATATGGACGGAGAAATCGGACCGGAATCGTTCGGAAGCGAACCGAGTGAGGCGCACCGGGGCCTGACCTCATCCCACCGCTGGGGCAAAGCGGCGTCCTTGCGGGTTATCTCGGTAACCTCCGGCAAGGGCGGGGTGGGCAAATCCAATGTGGTGGTCAATCTCGGAGTGGCCCTGGCCCAGCGCGGCCTCAAAGTCCTCCTGATCGATGCGGATCTGGGGCTGGGGAATCTCGATATCCTGTTGGGTTTAACGCCGCGCTTTACCATTCAGGATGCCTTGTCCAAGGGCCTCGACCTCAAGGAGATCATTATGGAAGGCCCCGGGGGTGTCAAAATTCTGCCTGCCTCCTCCGGTATCCCCGAATTGGCGGCGTTGGATGAATTCCAGAAACTCTTTTTGCTCAACGAAATGGACCATTACACCGAGGACGTTGATGTCGTCTTGATTGACACCGGGGCCGGCATCTCTCGGAACGTCTTGTTTTTCAACATGGCCGCCCAGGAACGCATCCTGGTGGTCAACAACCAGCCCCCCTCCCTGGCGGACGCCTATGCCTTGATCAAGATCCTGGTAACCCAGCATGGCGGCAAAAGCTTCAAGCTCTTGGTAAACGGGTTGTCCCAGGAACGGAAAGCCGAATCGGTCCACCGGACCCTGCTCAGCGTGATGGAACGCTTCCTGGGACCGGAGATCAGATTGGATTTCCTCGGATTTATTCCCCACGATGAAGCCGTTCCCCAAGCGGTGCTGAAGCAGCAGCCGGTCCTGGCCCTCTACCCCCAGGCTCCGGCCAGCCAAGCTTTCGTCGAGATCGCCCGAAATTTGTGGGAATCGCCGCCACCGCAGGATGACGGCAACATCAAGTTTTTTCGGCGTCGGTTTTTCTGATCACCTTCGGAGGCAAGAAAGGGCAATCATGCAAGAGACAACCGTGGTCCAGATCAATACTGAATCGGTTCCGGGATATGGCTCCAACCAAGCGGAGGCCGGCTGGCAGGAACAGATGGTGCTGCAATATGCGCCTTTGATCAAGTACATCGCCTCCCGCCTGGCGTTGCGCCTGCCGTCCCACATCTCCCTGGAAGATCTGATCAGCTCCGGCATTATCGGCTTGATTGATGCAGTCCAGAAGTTCGACCCCACCAAGAACATCAACTTTAAGACCTATGCCGAGTTTCGCATCAAAGGCGCCATGCTGGATGAACTGCGCAGCCTGGACTGGATTCCTCGGTCCGTGCGGAAAAAATCTCATCTTGTCGAGAATGCCTACGCCCAACTCCAAAGAAGCCTGGGACGACCGGCCGAAGCCGAAGAGGTGGCCGATCTCCTGAACCTGGAGATAGAGGAATTCTATCAGCTCCTGGATGAGACCAAATCGGTATCGGTGGTGGCCCTGGAAGAAGGCCGGGGCGGTTCCGGTGGGCAGGCGGGCTTTCTGGAGCAGGAACTCCTGGAGACGCTCCAGGACGACAATGCCCGGGACTCCTTTCTCCAGGTCCATTTTGCCGAACTCCAGGACATCATGGTCCAGGCCATCGAGGCCCTGCCTGATAAAGAGAAGTTACTGATATCATTATATTACTACGAAGAACTCACCATGAAGGAGATCGGCCAGATCATGGGGTACACCGAGTCCCGTATCTCCCAGTTGCATACCCAGGCCGTGTACCGCCTGAGACATAAGCTGCGGGAATATTCCCATGGCATCTAACCTGGACCGGGAAGGCCATATCGCCAGGAATGTTTGAACATTCATATGCGGCTCGGCCTCGTTGAACCCGGCCCCCGGGTCCGGGATGAGCCGGAGCCTGGCTGGGCCGGACCAGGATCCCTGCGCTGATGAAAAGGAGGTAGTTCTTGTCTCTCTGGTTTTACAAGCTATTTTTCCTGGGGGTGGTGTTCGGGGGAATGCTGTTGCTGGTGACCTTCAGTCTCCTGGCCATGGCCAGGAAGGGAGAAGATTACCAGGATCGGTTGGAATATGATTTAAGCCGGGGACAGGGTTTCCCTCCTGATCAGGCCAAAGCGGGCCCTGCCGATAATGCCCG
>JBAZKX010000347.1:0-3532 GCA_041650575.1 Desulfobaccales bacterium | reverse complement strand
CTTGGACGCCGTGCTCCCCATAAGCACCCTTTCCAAGGCATTCATGCCGGTGCTGCCGATGATGATACGATCGAACTTGCCCTCTCCCGCCTTCAGGATGATCAAATTGGCCGGCACCAGCCCCGCTTCCAGCACCGTCTCCACCGGCAGATTCTTGGCGTCAAATAAAGCCTTGCCCTTCTTCAAAGCGGCCCGGGCCTCATCTTCCAATTTATCCTGGATGTTCGGCGGCATGCCTTCCAGATAATCCGCGCCGTAATACGCCACCGCCATCAAGGTCACTTGCGCTCCCTGCTTTTCCGCCAGTTCCACACCTCGTTGCACGGCTTTCATGGAGTGCTCCGAGCCGTCTGTAGCCACCAGTACTTTCATACAAGCCCTCCTCGACATGACGTAAGGTGCCTCAAATGAATCCGTCCTTTCCCCATCATTTAGTAAAGCCTGATCAAAAATTTTCGCCCCAACGATACAACTTCACATGCCGGACTGCACCAGTCTTGCTGGTCATATTCCCATAAAGCAATGGCCGTGCCAGAGACCGTTTACTGATTAACCTATTGATAAATCTAACTAATTTAATATTAATCTTGAATCCTAAGCCCCATCGGCACAAAATCTCTGTCAGCAATTTTTACAGAGTGTAAAGGGCGATCAGTGCGAATTGGCCCGGTGCCCCCTCTCTGCCACCTCATCTAGGCATGAAGGAACATCTATCCGTGCCAAAAGTTCCCTCCTTTTATCCCCTCTCCCCCCTGGGGGTTAGCCATTACCCCCAGGTATATTCCTGTGCGGGGCGTCGATTTTTCTCCCTCTCCCCCCGCTTTTTAGGGGGGAGGGGGCTGCGGGGGGGGGGGGCAGGACCACGTCACGCTCACGGTAAGCCGACCCACCGCGCTTTGCCATGCCGAAGTCCCGGCCTGACCACGGAAACCTGACCGCTGACCGCTCTTTTCTGGTATGATTCTTGATAGATAAAAACCGGAGTGACCGGCGATGGAGACCCTTAACTTATTCCGGGAAATTTTCCGCCGTTTCAAAGGCCACCGGGGCGGGCCGGCCCGGGATGAACTGGCCGCGGCCTTCCGGTTCCGCTATGCCTGCTTCAAGGACCTGTTGGACTCCAACACCCAACTCCTGAATATCATTGCCGATCTGGAGGAAAAACTCAAAGGCCGGGACGTCTTCGGTATGTCCTACGTCAGGTCCCAGTCCGCCCGGGCCGCGTTCCACGCCTTCCGCATGATCAAGAGCCTGGATGTCCTCTCCGGCCATAAGTATCCCGTCCTCTATGGCGTGCTGGATCGGATCAACTCAGGTATCAAGGCCTGCCTGGGGGAAAAAAAAGAACTGGACCTCACCGAACCGGTCCTGGACCTGGCCCGGGTCGATCAGGATATGGTGGACTGGGTGGGAGGCAAAAACGCCCATCTGGGCGAGGCCTTGAAAATCGGCCTGCCCATCCCCGCCGGCTTTGCCATCACTACCCGGGCCTTTGCCGACTTTCTGGCCCACAACGACCTGGTGGATGAGATCAACAAGCGCAAGATGGAGATCGACCCCGCCAACCCCTTGACCGTCCAGCAGGTGAGCGCCGACATCCAGGCCTTGATCGCCGCGGCCGAAATTCCTCCCGCCCTGGCCACCTCTATCCTTGACGCCTATGCCCGGATGCAGGCCGAAATAGGCGGCTCCCTGCGGGTCTCCATGCGTTCCAGCGCCATCGGCGAAGACAGCGAGCTCTCCTTCGCCGGCCAATACCTCACCATCCTCAATGTGCCGGGGGACCAACTGCTCCCGGCCTACAAAAAAATCCTGGCCAGCCTCTACACCCCCCGGGCCGTCTCCTATCGCCTCAACAAAGGCATCCGGGATGAAGACATCGCCATGAGCGTCGTCTGTCTCCAGATGGTGGACGCCGTGGCCAGCGGCGTGATGTACTCGCACCACCCCTACAACGTCCGGGACGACAACCTCCTGATCAGCGCGGTCTGGGGCCTGGGCCCTTACGCGGTGGACGGGGTGATTTCTCCGGACACCTATCGCGTCGCCAAGACGCCGGAGCTCACTCTCCTCGACCAGAAAATCTCCCACAAGTCCGTCCAGTTGGTGGCCGATCCAGTGGCCGGCTTGCAGGAACTCCCGGTGCCGGACGCGCAACAGGATCAGCCCTGCCTGTCGCCTTCGCAGATCCGCGACCTGGCCGCCTATGGCGTCAGGCTCGAAGAGCATTACCACTGCCCCCAGGACGTGGAATGGGCCCTGGCCCCGGACGGCCGCCTCCTGGTGCTCCAGAGCCGGCCCCTGCGCCTCCAGGCCCCCGCCGCCGAGGACCTGCAACACATTCCCCCGGTGGCTGGCTATCCCCTGCTGCTCGAGGGCGGCGCCGCCGCCTTTCCCGGCGTGGGCTGCGGCCCCGCTTTCCTGGTAACTCGGGACGAGGATCTCCTGGACTTCCCCGACGGCGCGGTGCTGGTGGCCCGGCATTCTTCCCCCAAATTCGTCATGGTCATGCCCAAGGCCCAGGCCATCGTCACCGATTCCGGCAGCATCTCCGGGCACATGGCCTCGCTAAGCCGGGAATTTTCTCTCCCCACCCTCCTGGGAACCCAAGTGGCCACCAGCGCCATTGCCCCGGGTCAGATCGTCACCGTGGACGCCTACGCCGGCCGCGTCTACCAGGGCCAAGTCCCGGAATTGCTGGACCGCCGGCCGGCCCGGGAATCCCTCCTCAAAGATACCCCGGTCTATGAAACCTTAAAGCAGGTGGCCGAATTCATCCTGCCCTTGCGCCTGGTGGACCCCAAGTCCCCGGAATTCGCCCCGGAGTTCTGCCGCTCCCTCCACGACCTGGGCCGGCTGGTGCACGAACTCTCCTACACCGAGATGTTCAAGATCAGCGACCTGGTCTCGGCCAAACCGGGCTACGCCCTGAAACTGGACGCCCCCATCCCCCTCGACCTCTATCTCATCGACCTGGGCGGCGGCCTGACCGAGGCCGGGGCGCCCGCCGCCAAGGTGGCCGCCGACCGGGTGGCCTCGGTCCCCCTCCAGGCCCTCTTGCGGGGCATGCTCCTCCCCGAGGTCCGGGCCCGGGAACCCCGCCCCGTACAACTCTCGGGGCTCCTTTCGGTGATGCGGGAACAGATGCTGGCCGCCCCCAACGTCGAAGAGCGCTTCGGCGAGCGCAGTTACGCCATCATCTCCGACAAATATCTCAATTTCTCTTCCCGGGTGGGCTACCATTACAGCGTCCTGGACGCCTATTGCGGCGCCACCGTCAACAAGAACTACATCACCTTCTCCTTCAAGGGCGGCGCCGCCGACGACGTCCGCCGCAGCCGCCGGGTCCGGGCCATCGCCGTCGTCCTCCTGGGCCTGGACTTCGCCGTCGAAGTCAAGGGCGACCGGGTGGACGCCCGCCTCGCCAAAGAGCCCTGCCCCACCATCCAGGACAAACTGGACCAGCTCGGCCGCCTCCTCATCTTCACCCGCCAGATGGACATGCTCATGACCAGCGAAATCAGCGTCGAAA
>JBAZKX010000346.1:0-3534 GCA_041650575.1 Desulfobaccales bacterium | reverse complement strand
GTAAGCGCCCGCCCCTAAAATTTTTTCGCTTTTCGCCCCCTGCGCGGCGGCGCCACAGTCCGGGCGGTTGGGCTACATGCCCTTTAAGGGATAATCCTTCCGCTGGGGGTGCCCCACCCAATCCCCGGGCATCATGAGGCGCCTGAGGTCGGGATGGCCCTTAAAGCGGATGCCCATCATGTCGTAGGCCTCGCGTTCGTGCCAGATGGCCGTGGACCAGACCGACGACACGGAATCGACGGCCGGGGCCAGATCATCCGTAAGCAAGGTCTTCAAGGTGATGCGGCTGTGGTTCTTATGGCAGTAAAGGGTATACACCAGGCCGAAGCGCGGGCTGGCCGGCAGGTAATCCATCCCCGCAATCATGGACAGGTATTTAAACGAGGTCTCATGGCCTTCTTTCAGGGCCTGGCAGATCTCCACGATGCGCTCGGGTTTCACCACAATGGTGGTATCCCCCCGGAATTCCACCACTTCGACCACTTCTTCGGGGAACTTTTCTTCGAGCAGGGCCACCGCCGGATTCATGCCGCCACCTCCCGCCGGGCCTGCAGGCTGTCTTTATAGCGCTTAGTCAGGAAGGGATCTTTCAAGATCTTCTCATGGAGCTTCAAGATGCCATAGAGCAGGCCCTCGGGCCGGGGCGGGCAGCCGGGAACATAAACATCCACCGGCAGGTACTTATCGATGCCCTGGACTACGGCGTAGGAGTCGAAAATCCCCCCGGAGGTGGCGCAGGCCCCCATGGCGATGACCCATTTGGGTTCGCTCATCTGGTCATAGACCCGCTGGATGGCCGGCATCATCTTTTTGCACACGGTCCCGGCGATGATGATCACGTCCGCCTGGCGGGGGGACGCCCGGAAGGCCTCCATCCCGAAGCGGGCGATGTCATAGCGGTTGGCCGCGGTGCAGATCATTTCGATGGCGCAGCAGGCCAGCCCGAAGGTGGCGGGCCACAGCGAGTTCTTGCGGCCCCAGTCCACCAGCTTCTCCAGGGTGGTGGTCAAGACGTTATAGCCTAAGTGTTCCTCGATACCCATTCCATGCTCCATGTAGGGTGGGCACTGCCCACCTTAGTTGGCGGGATGTGCCCGCCCTACATTTTAGACGGCGGGCGGGGACGCCCGCCCTGCCGGTTAAGCTATTCCCACTCTAAAGCGCCCTTGCCCCACACGTACACCAGCCCCACCACCAGGATGCCGATGAACACCAGCATCTCGACGAAGCCGAACCAGCCCAGGGACTTGAAGATCACCGCCCAGGGATAGAGGAAAATGGCTTCAATGTCGAACACGATGAAGAACATGGCAATGACATAAAACCGCACCGAGTAGCGGTTGCGGGCGTCGCCGATGGGGTCCATACCGCACTCATACGGTATGTCCTTGGCCGGGAAGTGCTTCTTCTTGCCGAGAATTTCGGACAAGAACACAATCATCCCCACCAGCCCAATGGCGATAACCATGAAGAGTAAAACCGGCAAGTAGTTGATCAGCATAGATTAATCCTTAGCAACGCTGCTTCGCATCAAGGATGGTTCCCGTTCATGTCAATGTAGGGGTGGGTCGCCCCACCCCTACCTCTATATAAACCTTCCCACCTTAATGGGAATGGGAGTCCTCTTTGCACACTCCCAACGGACAGTTCCCTGCCAGGTGGGCGTTGTATTCATCTTTAAAGCGCTCGATGGTGGTCTTGATGAAGAAATAAGGGCTCATCCCCAGGGCGCAGTTGGAAGAGTCCACCATGATCTGGGCGATGGAAATCATTCGGTCCAGATCGGCCTGGCTCCCCTTGCCCGCGGCCACCTTGCTGATGAGTTCATAGAGCACCCGGGTGCCCCGCCGGCAGGGCAGGCAGAAACCGCAAGACTCGTGCTGGAAGAAGTACAGGATGGACCTGACCACGTCCACCACGCAGGTGGTGTCGTCCATCACCAGCATGGTGCCGGAGCCCAGGGCCCCTTCGGCCTTGGCCATGGCCATGTATTCCATGGCAGTGTCCAGGTGCTCGTCTTTGAAGAACCCGAAGCTGGAGCCGCCGGTCTGGCAGGTCTTGAACTTCCGGCCGTCTCTGATGCCGCCGCCGTACTTGTCGATGAGTTCCCGCACCGTCATGCCACAGTTGGCTTCCACGATGCCGGGCTTGTTCACGTGGCCCACCACCTGGAAGATCTTGGTGCCCGCGGCGTCCGCGGTGCCCTTGGCTTTGTACCACTCGGAGCCGTTGACCACGATGGCCGGCACGCTAGCCAGGGACTCGACGTTGTTGACGATGGTGGGTTGGCCCCAGACGCCGACCACGCCGGGGAAGGGCGGCTTCACCCGGGGGTTGCCGCGTTTGCCTTCAATGGACTCGATGAGCGCGGTTTCTTCGCCGCACACATACGAGCCGCCGCCTGTCTGCACTTTGATGTGGAAAGAAAAGCCGGTGCCTTGAATATCATCGCCCAACAGGCCCTGGGCCGTGGCGGCCTCGATGGCCTTATTGAGCCGGTACATGCACAGGTAATACTCGCCCCGCACATAGATATAACCGTAGTTCGCGCCCACCGCATAGCCCGCGATGGCCATGCCTTCCAGCACCCGGTGCGGATCGCCTTCCATGATATAGCGGTCCTTGATGGTGCCGGGTTCGCCTTCGTCGGCGTTGCAGACGATGTACTTGGGGACAGTGGGGTTGGGCCGGGTGAAGGACCACTTGAGCCCGGTGGGGAAGCCGGCGCCGCCCCGGCCTCTCAGGCCGGAGTCTTTCACCGTGTTGACTACCTCTTCCTGGCTCATGGACAGGGCCTTTTTGAGGCCCTCATAGCCGCCCCGTTCCAGGTACGCGTCCAGGCTCAAGGGATCGATCTGATCCACATTGCCCAGGAGCACCAGTTCATCGCCGCTGGCCACGTAATCGCTCATGGCATTGGTGGTCCGGGGCAGGGTCCGGTAGTCCACGACCTTGCCGGCCCGGTAATCGGCGATGATGTTTTTGATGCGCTCCGGGGTGAGGCGCCCGAACACCACCTCGTTGATCTGCATGGCCGGCGAGACTTCGCAGACCCCCAGGCAGGCGGTGGGCTCCAGGGTGAAGAGGCCGTCGGTGGTGGTTTCCCCCACCTTGATGCCCAGCTCGCCTTGGAGGATGTCCAGGAGGTTGTCGGCCCCCAGGATGTGGCACGGGGGCGATTCGCACATGCGGACGATGAACTTCCCCCGGGGCGTCGGCGAGTACATGGTGTAAAAGCTCATGACGCCGTAAAGGTAGGCGTAGGGAATATCCATGCCCTCACTTATCAGCTTCAGGGCTTCCAGGGGCAGCCAGTTGCCGCAAATGGACTGCACTTCGTGCAGGGCGGGCAACACTCCGCCTTTGACGGCTTTCTGACGGCTGACGACATCCTGGATAGCGGATATCTGCTCGGGGCTTAACGCGGCGCTGACGGGAGTTTTGATCTCCATCCTTATCGACCCATTGTGAGATGTTTCTTTGTGAAAAATTTCTTTATTACCAGGAGTTTTTATTACCAATCCGCCCGAGTGT
>JBAZKX010000345.1:0-3546 GCA_041650575.1 Desulfobaccales bacterium | reverse complement strand
GGCTGACCGTGCCCGCGGCCCGGGCGATCTTTCCCGTTTGGGTGGCTGAGGCCTGGGGCAAGGGTTACCCCGATGGGGACAGGAGTGGCCGGCGCTCCTGTCTCCAGGTCTTGGAGGAAATATGATTCAGGTGGTCGTACAAGTAGCGGATCACAACGGATGAGGGTCAGCCAGGGGCCGGATTGCGGCTGGCGCGGCCTTAACCGGCACTAGTCTTATTGCCCCCTGCGGCAGAAGTGCGCTTCTTTTTCTTGGCGCGGCTCTTGGCGGCCACTTTATCCTTCTTGGCTTGGGAGGCCGGGACTTTGGCGGCCTTGGCGGATTTGCCGGCCTTATCAGCGGCGCCCAGGGTTTTCTCCGTCTTGGCGGCGCGGATCGGCCTGGGTCTGATCAGCTTCTTTTCAGGTTCTACCTGGCTGGCCGGCGTCTCGGGATGCAACAGAGCATACACCGGCTTTCCTTCCGCCGTCTGGTTCTGGCCTTTGACCGGCGGATCCTCCAGGCGATCCACCCGGTCCGGCCAACCCTCGGCATAGACGGTCCCTAGAAACCCGGCGAGTCTCAACTTTTGATGGCTTTTGTCAGGGGAAATCCAGCACCAGAGGATGAGGCCCAGTCCGACGGTGACCCCGGCCATCAAGGTGACCCAGATGGGCCGATGGCCGCGGTGGCGGTCCCGAGGATGGCCGCCCTTCCGGCTGAAGATAAAGGAAAACAGGGCGTACATACCATAAGCCCATAAAATTACAGCTAAAGTAGGAAGCACCGGTTCTCCTTAAGGAAGCTTAGCCAAGCATAACAGGATTAATTTTTCGAAGTCAACCATTTTCCCGCGCGCCTTGTCAAGAGAGAGTCTGGGGCATGTCATTTTATTGACATGAGAACCGCTTTGGTGTATCCTGCAATAACCATGGGAGATCTTTCATGAAACAGGACCACGCGGCTATCCTGGTTGTGGACGATGATCCGGCCCTGCGCCAGAGTCTCCAAGAGGTCCTGGAGACTGAGGGTTATGAGGTGACCACGGCCGCCGATGGGGAACAAGGCCTGGTCCTGCTCAAGGAGCAGTCCTTCGACCTGGTGCTGAGCGACCTGGCCTTACCCGGCATGGACGGCATGGACCTCTTGAAGTATTTGGTGGGCGAGCAGCCCGGCTTGCCCTGCATCATCATCACCGGCTACGGCTCCATCAACAACGCGGTGACCGCCATGCGCCAGGGGGCCTATGATTACTTTACCAAACCCGTGGATCCCACCGAACTCCGCCTGGTGGTGGCCCGGGCCCTGGAGCACCGGCGCCTGAAGTGGGAAAATCTCCATCTCAAAAAGCAACTCCACCGGCGCTTCGGTTTTGCCAATATGGTGGGGAACAGCGACGCCATCCTCCGGGTCTTCGACCTGATTCGCAAAGTGGCGGATACCGACAGCAACGTGTTGATCCTGGGGGAGTCCGGCACCGGCAAGGAACTCATCGCCCATGCCATCCATTATAACAGTTGCCGCCGGGAAGGGCCTTTGATTCCGGTCAACTGCGCCGCGATTCCCGAAGAACTGCTGGAAAGCGAACTCTTTGGACACGAACGGGGCGCCTTCACCCATGCGGTGCGCACCCGCATCGGCCGTTTTGAGCAGTCCAACGGCGGCACCATCTTCCTGGACGAGATCTCGGAGATGAGTCCCGGCCTCCAGGTCAAGATCCTCCGGGTCCTGCAGGACCACTCCTTTGAGCGCATCGGCGGGATCAAGACCATCCGGGTGGATATCCGGGTGATCGCCGCCACCAACCGGGACCTGGAAGAATTGGTGCGCCAGAACAAGTTCCGGGAAGATCTCTACTATCGCCTTAACGTCATCCCCATCCAGGTTCCGCCCTTGCGGGAACGGGTCGGGGACATTCCGCTGCTGGTCCAGCACTTCCTGGAGACGTTCAGCCGCACCAAGAAGAAACCTCTCAAACGCCTCAACGCCGCGGCCCAGGACCTGCTGTTGCACTATCCCTGGCCCGGCAACGTCCGGGAGTTGGAGAACCTCATGGAACGCCTGGTCATCCTGAGCGAAGGCGAGGTCATTGAGGTGGCGGACCTGCCCGGCCATCTTCAACCCCCGGCCCCTCCTCCGAAAGAAGAGGCCGAAGGATTCCCCGAGCAGGGCATCAATTTCAACGACGCGGTACAGGCCTTTGAACGGAACCTGATCCTCAAGGCCTTGCGCCGATGCAATTGGGTGAAAAGCCAGGCGGCCCAAATCCTCCACCTCAACCGCACCACCCTGCTGGAGAAAATGAAGAAGCAAAATATTCCCTCGAATCCCGATTCCGCGCCCCAACCCGAGGGAGCCGCCGGCGGTTCAGTTCCCTAATCACTGAGGGGGCCGATTCTTCGGGTGGCGTTTGCCGGTGGCCGGTTCAGCCAGGGCAGTGGCCGGCGGGATTGCAGTTTTTTGCACAGGTCTTATATTGGGAGTGACGTCGGGAAAGCGGGTTTAATCCAGAGTTGCGTCAACCAGTGTAATTTTCCCGCCTCACGGGTGCAATGAATGCGCCGCGTAAGAAAATTTTTAGCACAGAGTCAGAGACTTTTAGGAGGTAACGATATGGCTGAAGGCTTCCCGGCCAACCGGCGTGAAGCAATCCTGGTGTTTCATTTTGCCGACCGGGTGAAGGCGGAACTCATTCTCGCCTCCCGTCTGCTCAACACTGTAATGCAGATGGAGGGGCAGGAACGCGAAGGAGCGAACCGGCTCTTGGTGGACTTTCTCAAGGGCCTGGAGCAGGAGGTCAACCTGGCCCAGGTACAGATCGGCGACCCCGAGATGATCCGGGTACGCACGGTGATGACCGGGCTCATCGGCATGGCGGACGCCAATATGCTCGCGGACATCCAGTCGCACCTCACCTGGATGATCAGCGCCATGGCCACCTATGCCCAGCGGGCCATGGAATACCTGGTGAAGGACAAGCTGTTATAAAAAGCCCCGGGAGGAGTCCCGGGGGACCCGTACATGAACCCAACCTCGCGGCGGGGCGGGCCTGGCCCACCCTGCCGCGACGCCAGGTAAAGCCCGGCTGAAAAGCGAATTTTTTCAGCGGGCGAAAAACTTCGCCTTCTCAGGGATTCGGGTTCTGGACAACGCAGTACTTTAGATCCGACCCCTGATAACACGGTTGCAGGTAAGCGCCGTCGGACTCGTAGTACGTCTGGTTATTAATGATGACCGGCTTGGAATTCCCCGGGAGCTCCCCGATCACTGCACCTAAAGCCAGACCCGCGGCCAGGCCGGCGCCTGCGCCCCAGCCCGGACCCCAGCCCGGACCGCCGTAGCCGCCGCCCCAGCCGCCGCCGCCATAATTTCTATTGACGTTGACGTTTCGATTGACGTCCCGATTGGCGTTCCGATCCCCCCGGTGGTCCCCATGATGGTCCCCATGATGATCCCCATGATGGTCGCCGTGATGGTCGCCGTGCCCGCCATGCCCCCGGAAACCGTGGCCGCCGCCGCCATGCGTGCCCTTTTGGCCTCCGCCATGACCGCCGCCACCGTGACCCC
>JBAZKX010000344.1:0-3560 GCA_041650575.1 Desulfobaccales bacterium | reverse complement strand
GGCCTTCTTCACATCTCCCTGGCGCTGGTAGAGGGAGGCCACCTCCATCTCCATGAAAGGAGAATCGGGGTCGTTCTTCAGGGCTTCTTCATATTCCTGAGTGGCCCCCGCCACGTCATCGGCTACCAGGAGCTGCTGAGCCTTGAGAAAGTGGAAATAAGCCAGACTTTTGGCAGTATCCGCCGCTTGGGTGGTCTCGGATTCGGACAGCCCCGGCCGCGCGAAAGTGGCGCAGCCCAGGAGCGCTAAAGACAAGTAAAATCCCAGGAGCCCGTAAAGCAGGAACCGGACCCGGGATTTATTTAGGAAAAAAATGCGGTGCAATCCGTGCCTCGTTAGTCTAGCAAAGCCGGTGCCGAGGAGGCCCCCCGCCTAATCACCCATGGGGGTGCGGTAATCCTCCCAGTCAGCGATTTCGGTTTTGAGATATTGGCGCAACCTTTTAATCAGACGGTCTTCGATCTGCCGAACCCGCTCCCGGGAGATCTGGTGGCGAGCCCCGATTTCCTGGAGGGTCAGCGGCTTTTCCGCCAGCAGCCTTAAATCTAAGATATCCAGTTCCTTGTCATTGAGTTCGCCGCGAAACTCCTGGAGCTTCTGGCGAAACATATCCTTCAGCTCGGCCTGGGCCAACACCTCTTCCACCTGGGGATCTGTAGAGGGCAGGAAATTTTTGTGATATTCATCGGAGCCGTCCTTCAAGGGGGCGTCCAGAGACAGTTCCCACCCTCCCAGGCGCTGGTCCATCTCGATGACTTCCTCTTCCCGCACGTTGAGGGCGTCGGCCAAGAGCTTGGGCCCCGGCTCAAACCCCTGGGCCCGAAGTTTCTCCTTTTCCCGTTTCAGGTTGTAGAACAATTTGCGCTGGGACTGGGTGGTGCCGATCTTCACCAGCTTCCAATTGTCCATGATAAATTTGAGGATGTAGGCCTTGATCCAGAACGAGGCATAGTAGGAGAGCTTGATGCCCCGGTAAGGGTCGAACTTCTTGATGGCGTGCATGAGGCCGATGTTGCCTTCCTGGATGAGGTCCAGCAGGTTTTTCATCCAGTATTTCTGGAACTCCATGGCGATCTTGATCACCAGCCTCAGGTTGCTGGTAATCAGATGAGAGGCGGTGTCCCGGTCGCCGGTCTCATGGTAATGGCTGGTAAGGGATTTCTCTTCCTCCGGGGTAAGCAGGGCATAGCGATTCGCCTCCCGGATGTAACGCTGGACCAGATCGAGATCGGCGGGAATAGGAAGGGCGGCCTCGGTCTCTTCTTTTTCTTCCTCGATCTCCGGCTCCAGAATATCCGGCAACTCCTCCGGAAGCTCGGTGAAAGTTCTGTCGAACTGATCGGTCAATGGCTTCTTCCTGAAGGGAGGTTCCGGCCTTTACCAGGCAACGCGAACCGGGATCTGGCGCTCGGCCAGGTAGTCTTTAATTCCTGCGATGGTGTAGGTGCCGTAATGGACCATGGAAGCGATGAGCGCGGCATCCGCCCGTCCCTGGGTAAGCACCTCATAGAGGTGCTCGGGGGTGCCGGCGCCGCCCGAGGCAATCACCGGGATGGGCACGGTGGTCGAGATCATCCGGGTCAGGGTCAGTTCATAGCCGGCCTGGGTGCCGTCGGCGTCAATGGAATTGAGGCAGATTTCCCCGGCTCCCAGCCGCACCGCCTCCTGGGCCCACCAGAGCGCGTCGATGCCCATGGGGGTGCGGCCGCCGTGAATCACCATCTCATAACCCGAGGGAATGGCCTCGCTTGGAGCCACTCGCTTGACATCCATGCCCAAGACGATGCACTGGCTGCCGAAGGCCTGGGCCCCGGCCGAGATCAGGCCCGGTTCGAGGATGGCGGCGGAGTTGACGCTGACTTTTTCGGCTCCGGCCAGGAGCACGTCCCGCATGTCGTTCAGATTACGGATGCCGCCGCCCACCGAGAAGGGGATAAAGATCTCGGCGGCCACCCGGCGGACCACGTCGATCATGATGTTGCGGCGATCGCTGGACGCGGTGATGTCGTAGAACACCAGCTCATCGGCCCCGGCTTCATAGTAATGCCGGGCCATGGCCACCGGATCGCCGATATCCACATTATTCTTAAATTTGATCCCCTTGGTGGTTCGGCCGTCTCTGACGTCCAGGCAGGGGATGATCCGTTTACTCAGCATAAGTGCCGTCCCAGGCCAGGAAATTCTCGAGGATCTTCAGGCCGAAGCGGCCGCTTTTCTCCGGGTGAAACTGGGTGGCCACCACATTGCGCCAGCCGATGGCGCTGGGGAAATCAATCCCATAATCCGTCACTCCCAGCACCATGGCGGTCCGGTCGGGAGCAGGGTAGTAGCTGTGGACAAAATAGTATTCGGCGGCTACGGGCAAATCTTTAAATACCGGGTGGGGCTTGAGGAAACGCACCCGGTTCCAGCCCATGTGGGGAATCTTCAGGTCATCGACCCGGGGCAGGGCCTTGGTCCGGCCCGGCAGCAGCCCGAGACAGGCGGCGGCGTTTTCGTCACTGCCCTCCAGGATGATCTGGGCCCCGAGACAGATGCCGAAAATCGGGATGCCCCGCTCGAAACACTGGCGCAGAGCTTGATCCAGTCCCAGTTCCCGGAGCGTGGCCATAGCTTTCCCGGCTGCCCCCACCCCCGGAAAAATGACGCGGGTGGCCCGGGCCACCACCGCCGGGTCTTGGGTCACCGTACCCTCTATTCCCAGGGCCTTGAACGACCGGACCACGCTGGTGAGGTTGCCGGCTTGATAATCGATGATGACGATCACGAATTCCTTATAATGGACGGATGATTCCTAAAATTTAACAATCCGGGGGCCATGAGTCAACATGATTATCCCGGCCGCCGGACATCTTTGCCGTTTAAGGAAAACTTTCCTGATTAATCCGGCTCCCTTTTGGCAGAAGCCTTTTCGCTTGACTTAAAATTATATTCAAACCTAGAATAAGCAAATTCTAACGGTCTCAAGGGGGAAGGGACAATGAGGCGGGGAAGGCTTACTCATCACACTTGGTGTCTGGGATTGATTATCGTCCTGATCACCGCCGGTTTCCTGTTGCCCGCGCCGACGCCGGCGGCCGCTTCCGGGGAGGATGTTTTTTGGGCCAGCATGGGCCTTTTTTCCGTGTTGGGCGCCACCGCCATCGGCTATGCGGTGTGGGAAAAATCCCGCCCGGATGAACCCCGCCTGCTCGACGGCGAATTTTACGGCGGCGCTTACCTGGGTGCGTCTTTTGCTCCCAATCAGAATTTGGATTATAACAACGGCGCGGTTTTCAATAATGGCGTGAACATCGCCAGAGTGGGGAAATTTTCTGTCTCCAACAACAAATTTGATACCGGCGTGGTAGGCGGAGTAAAATTAGGGTACTTTTTCAAGGGATGTCCTTATCTGGGTATAGAAGGCGAAAGCAATGTCTCCCCTAACGCGGTGAGCAGACAGACTGTGCAGGTAAGCCCGGCGGTTTTAGGGAGCACCCAGGCGACGATGCCGCAAACCTCCTGGATTAACTGGACCACGGCGTTGCACCTTGTCGGCCGTTATGGCTTTTTGAAGGACA
>JBAZKX010000343.1:0-3563 GCA_041650575.1 Desulfobaccales bacterium | reverse complement strand
TCTTCCAGCTCTTTCTGGCTGGTGCAGCGCCCGGAGTTGACGTCGATGGAGACCAGGGCCTCGGTGGGGTTGATGACGATGGTGCCGCCGGATTTCAGGGGCACACGCTCCGAGTAGATGCGGTCTATCTGGTCTTCCAGCTGGAAGCGGGTGAAGATGGGCAGGTTGTCTTTGTAGAGTTTCAGGGTGTGGACGTGCCGGGGGGACATTTCCAGGATAAAGGTGCGCAGCGTCTGGTAGACCTCGACATTGTCCACCAGGATGGTGGTGATATCGGGCGAAAAATAATCCCTGACGGTCCGGGTGATCAGGTCTAGGTCCCGGTGGAGCAGGCACGGCGCGGGCTGGCCGGTGGCGTTCTGGTTGATCGTTTCCCAGAGTTTCAGGAGATATTTCATATCCTTGCCCAACTCCAGGGTCTTGGCGGTCTCGCCGGCGGTGCGGACGATCAGGCCCATCTCCGGCGGCAGTCCCAATTTCTGGGCCAATTCTTTGAGGCGCTGGCGCTCTTCTTCCTTTTCGATCTTGCGGGAAACCCCCAGGTGGGTCTGTTGGGGCAGGAGCACCAGGCGGCGTCCGGGAAGCGAGATATAGGTGCTGAGGTAGGCGCCCTTGGTGGCGGACTCCTCTTTATAGACCTGGACGATGAGCTCCTGGCCCTTGCGCAGCACCCGCTGAATCTTGGTCTGGGCCCGATTCTGGGGTTTTTCCTGATAATAGTCGGGATGCACTTCCGACAGCGGCAGGAAACCGTGGCGCTCCCCGCCGTAGTTGACAAACGAGGCCTGGAGGCTGGGCTCGATATTGACCACGATGCCTTTGTAAATATTGGCCTTGGTGGGTTCCCGGGAGGCGGACTCCAGGGCCAGCTCTTCAATATGGCCTTCTTCGACGATGGCGACCCGAAACACCTCCGGGTCGGCGGCGTTGACAAACATCTTCCGTGGTGGACTCATGATTACCCCTGGTGACACTGTTGGGCGAATTCTTTAAACCCGGGCTGGCAGTCCTGGGCATACATGCGATTAATCGCCAGGGGTAGAGCCGCGGGACTTTTTAAATTGCGGATGGGGCGCATCTCCTGCCGGCGGAAGAATGCGGTTTTCACCAAAAAATTGATATCTCCCTGGACTGGCTGGAAATAGAGGAACCCTTCCTTGACGGCGATGGGCATGGGCAGGCCTTGTTCCTTGATGCGGCCCCAACATACCGAGGGACTGGGATAATGGTTGAAATTGCGGTTCAAGAACTTGATGTCCCGGTTCTCGATGTCGCCCAACTGAAAGCTTTCAATCATTACATCCCGTTTGAGCTCCGGGTCCCACGCCAGCATCCCGCCTTTCTGAGGCTTGGCGGGGTTGTTGGCGCTCACTTCCATGACCATGTTGTAGCCCTGGTCCCCCAGTTCCAGGGCCAATCCCAGGCCGTGGAAATCCAGGGACCCGGTCAGATAATCCAGATCCTCGATATTATAAGAAATTTTATCGGCAAACCCCTGCAGCCAGTCGGCCACCTCTGGCCGTGAGTGAAACCTCGTCTCCCAGGGATGGGCTCCCACCAGGGTGAAAAGCTGGCGCGATGCGGTCTGCTGCATCACCATCTGCCCGTGGTTGTGGAGGCGGCGGGGGCTGTTGACATCGTAGAAAAAATTCCCGGCCTCGAGGTTAAGGCCGTGAAAGCTCTCCTGCACCATGAAATAGACCTGGGCGGGATTGAAGCCGTAAAAATGCCACTGGTAAAAATCTTTCTCGATATGGGCCAACATCTCCCGGCCGATGATAATCAGCAAATGCTGACGCGCCAGCACTTCCCGGGGTGACTCTCCCAACTCCCGGGCCAGATTTTCCAGGTCAAAGGCCATTTGGAGCATGTGGCGGCTTCCCAGGGTGATGGGCAGGAGTTCCCCGGGGAGGCGCTCCAGTTGCGCGGCCACGTCTTCGGGAGACCACAACCGGCCGGCCTCCTGGCTCATGAGGTGAGCGGCGCGCGCCACCGTGATCTCTTGGGCAATGTCGAGGAAATATTTGGAGCCCAGCATCAGGCGGGTGCCCTCGCCCGCGGCGGCATGTTCGAAGAGAACCTCGCCCCGCACCACGGCGGCCCGGGCCCGGGCTAGCCGGCCGGAGTCCCCGTCGTTTTCTTTGAGCACCAGGATCTGCCGGGGCTCTTCCAGGAGGGCCAGGCGGGGATAGCGGTTGAGGTCCTTTTCCCGGGCGGCGATGTCGGCGATCGAGGAGAAGCGGTGCAATTTCTCTTGGGCCAGGGCTATGCAGGCGCTGATATAAGGTTCGAGGGTGCCGAGTTCGGTTGCAGCTTTGGATGCTTGGGGCATGAAAGGCCTGTAATATTGAGAAGTTAAAACAAATAATTATCACGGCGGCCAGTGAATGTCAAGGAACATTAAAGGCGGAAAGGGGCTAAAGCAGGCGGGATTGGGGAGAAAAGAACCTGTAAATAAAACTATATCTCACTGAAATTAAACCATAATGGGACCGGCCCTTCTACCTTGGGGAAGAGAATCGAGCACGGCCGACAAGGGTTAGCGGGCAGTTACCGAAGCGTGGCGGAAGTATCACGGGCCGAGGCCGGGAGTGCCCCCCTCACCCCCCGTTGGGGGGGGGAGGGGAGAAATGACGGAGGCGGTTTGAGGGTGCAATCTTGTACTGAAGTAGCGTTAGCTTCTGCCTCAGATTTTATCCCGATATACCAGGACCGGGCGGGTGGTGAGGCGCACCAGGTTGAGGGCCTCGTCGCTGAGCATCCTCAGATATTTGGGCCGCTTGTGGCCATAAGCCCCCAGGACCAGCAGGTCGTAGCGGTCAATGGCCACCGCTTTGAGGATCTCATCCACAAAGTCGCCCTGGGCCAACTTTTTGATGGGGGTAAAGCCATAATCCCGCAAGGTTTCCTCGCCGGTGAGCAGGCAGGCCTCGGCGAACTCCGGAGTTTCGCCCAACTCAGTCTCCTGTACATGGAGGATGGTGATCTCCGGCTTTTTCTTGGAAAACAGCGGCGCGATGAAATCCAGGGCGCCCTGGTCACACTGGGAACCCCGGTAAGCTACCAGGATCTTCTGGATCGGCCGGAAATTGCGCATGATGAGCACGGGTTGCAGGGCATGGTGGAGAATTTTGGCATGCACCGCGCCCAAAAAGAAGCCCCGCAGTATGGAGCGGCCCTGAGAGCCTAACACGATCAGGTCATACATGCCTTCATTGGCGGTGTTGAGGATCTCGTCGGCGGGATCGCCCACGGCCACCAGAGGGGCGCAGGGGACCTTGCCACCCAGGCAGATTTCACAGGCCTGGAAGATTTCCTCCACGGTTTTGTCCTCTTCGGCCGTGATGGCCTTTTCCACGTCCTTGCGGGTCGTGAAGGGGGCATAAGAGGTTTCCGCCACGGATTCTATGAGGTCGGGTTTGACGTAGAGGGCGTCCACGTCGGCCTCGAAATGCTCCAAAAGATGGCAACAGTAGCGGAGGGCTTGCTGCGATTCTTCGCTCTTATCCACGGCGACCAGAATTTTCATCATTTCACCTCTCGAGGTATGGCGCGTCCGGAAA
>JBAZKX010000342.1:0-3574 GCA_041650575.1 Desulfobaccales bacterium | reverse complement strand
TCCGTAGCGGTAGCCGCGGATGCTTTGATCGGCCGGCCCCTGGGCCTGGCCACCACCATCGCCGGTACCGCGGTCTTTGTGGCCTCGCTCCCCTTCAACCACACCTCTGAAAGTGTTAATAATGCGGCCTGGGGTTTGGTAGGCCGTCCAGCAGGCTGGACTTTTGTTCGGCCCATGGGACGCGGCGAGCCCAAATATGAAGAAAAGGGTGTCTTTCAGCCCTGACTCGCGGTGAGTTAAACTCGCCCGGCAGTTTCCCCCTTTCCACTCCCGCCGGCGCGGTGCGTATCGCGGCGTGCGGGGTGTTCTTTTTTCAGTCCCCCGGTCGCGGCTAGGGATCAATAGCCGTAAATAAGTCCCAGCAGCCATTCCCCGGCGAACAGATAGATGAGCGCCCCGGCGGATAGAAACGGACCGTAAGGGATGGCGGCCGACCGCCACTGCCCCTGGCGCCACCTCCCCTGGGCCGCTACCGTGACCACGCCCGCCAGGCTGCCCAGCGCGCCGCTGAGAAACAGCACCACCGGCAGCGAGGCGATTCCCAGAAACGCGCCGATCATGGCCATCAGCTTGACGTCGCCCCCGCCTAAACCGCGCCTGCCTTTCAGTTTTTCATAGACCCAGCCGACCACAAAGAGAGACCCACCCCCCAGCAGGACCCCGGCTGCCGCCGGAATAAAACTGAGACCGGGCAGAATCAGGGCCAGCCCCAGCCCCAGAATAATGCCGGGCAGCGTGATGACATCGGGGAGAAGCCGGTGCTCCAGGTCAATGGCGCTCAAGGCCAGAAGGGCCAGGGAGAAGGGCACATAGGCGATAAGCAGGCTGTCAAAGGGAAAACTGGCCCACAAGGCCAGGGTCAGGAGTCCGCCGGCCAATTCCACCAGGGGATAGCGCCGCGGAATCGGCGCGCCGCAAAACCGGCATCGGCCGCGCAGATTCAGGTAACTGAAGAGGGGGATATTATCATGCCACGGTAGGACCTTACGGCAATGGGGGCAATGGGAGCGGCCGGCCCAGACCTGCTCCCCAGCCGGCAGCCGGGTGATCACGACGTTGAGGAAACTCCCCAGCGCCAGCCCTGTCAGGCCTGCCAGCACGTAGGCGATCATCGCGCCGCGCCGGCTTTATTCGGTTCCCACTTCCAGGCGCTCCACCTTGCTCATGGGGATATTCCAGTACCCCAAATCGGTGGTCCCTTCGATGAGAAAGTCCACAAAGAGCTCCCCCTTGATGATTTCGCCGCCGGTCAGGACGATCTGGCCCTGACGGTAGCTGTCTTTGACCGGACCGTAGAAGCGAATCCCCACCAATTGATTCAGAGGCAGCCAGATATCACTGCCCCCCTCCCGGATTTTGATTTCCTGGGAGGTGCCCGGGATCCTGAGGCCGGTCACGTAAAAGGTCATGCCTTCCCGGCTGGTTACTTCGCTGGGCCAGGTCGGCCCCGGGGGGGTCTTCACCTTGGGAGCGCAAGCCGGCATCAGCAGCCCCAGCCCCAGGAAGACCACGAGCCCGGCCAAGCAGGTAACACGGAACCATTTGCCCATATTTTTCATATCCTTGAGCTTCTCCTGACCACCGGCCCGATGCGTCGCAGGAACTGCCGGGCGTTGAGGCGCAACTTTATCCATATCATAAATTGACCGGCCTCACGGGAAAATTTCCGGTTCCTGGGAGCCGTGGACCCTAATTTTATCCCGGCTCCGCAAGTCAGGCGAGGATGGCGGGCCTGCCGGAATCCGGCCCCCCTCCCCTGCCGACCGGCGCCGGCCCTATTTTTTCCGGCCTTTCTCCCACTCCCGGATTTCTTCCCTGGCCCGGTTTCTTAAATAGATCGCATCGGTTTTTTCCTGTTTGCTCAAGAGGGCAATAGAATATAAGCTGAGCTCGCCGGTCCAATCAATGTCGCTGAACCTGAGGTACATCCGCGTTTTCACCCCGTTATAATAAAAATCCTGCACGTTGAGTCTCTGGTAAACCTCTGATCTTTGGCCTTCCCCGAACCTGGCGAAGCAATATTCTCTTAAGCGTTGGAACTCGTTCTCCCCTTTTACTTTGATCATGACCCCGGAAAATTTCCCGTTCCAGAATTCATAGATGATGCTCTCCAGGTTAGCTATCCCCAGGCGCAGATCTTCATGGTTCTTCTTATAATAGGTAAAGGGCCCGAGAATCTCGATGACTTCCATGGTGTGCAGCGGGTCCAGCGTGGCGATATCCGTCTGCCACTTGAGGTCCCTGAAGCCATCCGGGTCGGTGCCCGGCTTGAAGGTAAAATTATAGGTGAAGACCTTGGCTACGGCCGGGGCCTTGGCGGCTAATCCCTGCGAGGCCAGGGTCAGCCCCAGCACCAGGAGCATGAACCCCGAGAGAATCGACTTTTTCATCAGCATGGCGTTTCCTCCTGAAACCGAGGTCGGGGCGGCTTCCCTCCGGGTCACTTCCCCGTCTTACCCTGAATCTATTTTTCAGCCTGGCCCAGAACAGACCCGATCATTAAACCGGACACCGGTCTTCGCCGGAGCGATCCGGGAGATTCAAATGGGCTGCATTGTACCTGATCGGAGGCTAGAGCGCCAGTGCGTTTTTGCCCTGCCGGCCGGACAACGCGGTTTACCCGGGCGGGGATTGGCCTTATATTGACCAAGACACGGTCACGATTTTTATCACCCGAAAGGAGAACTACCCCATGATCGATCCCGCCGCCGGCAATTACTCCGCCCTGGACGTGCCCGAGGTCTTGCAGCGGTTGTTCTACCCCCGCCCCGAACCGGGATTTTCCCAGGTTCCCGCCTCCTCCCGGGATCTCCTGATCCCGGTGGCCGAGGGCGTGGCGGTGGGGGCTCGCCTGCACCCCGCGGGCGCGGCCGCGCCCACTATCCTCTTTTTCCACGGCAACGGCGAGATCGTGGCTGATTATGACGAACTGGCCCCCTTTTACCGGCGCCAGGGCGTCAACTTTTTGCCGGTGGATTACCGGGGTTACGGCCGGTCCGGCGGCGTCCCGACGGTGAGCGCCATGATGCGGGACTGCCACACCATCCTGGCCTTCACCCGGCAATGGCTGCCGGAGCAAGGCTACACGGGTCCCCTGATGGTCATGGGCCGGTCCCTGGGCAGCGCCCCGGCCCTGGAACTGGCGGCCTCCTACCCCGAGCAGATCGCGGCTCTCATCGTGGAGAGCGGCTTTGCCTATGCCGGCCCCCTGCTGCAGCTCCTGGGCGTCAACCTGGCCGCCATCGGGTTTAAGGAAATGGCCGGTTTCCGCAACGTCGACAAGATCCGGGCCTATCCCGGGCCTACCCTGATCATCCATGTCGAGGACGACCACATTATTCCCGCCCGCGACGGCCAGGCCCTGTACGACGCCTCGGCCGCCCTGGACAAAACCCTGCTCAAAATCCCCCACGCCAACCACAACGACATCCTCCTCCAGGGCTTCACGGTTTATATGGCGGCCGTCCAGGCTTTGGTGGAACGGATCAGCCGTCCATGAGGCGGCAATTGGACCTTCGCCGCCAGGCCAGACTTTTGGACCAAACGTTAAGTTCCCCTAGATTACCCCAGGCCC
>JBAZKX010000341.1:0-3575 GCA_041650575.1 Desulfobaccales bacterium | reverse complement strand
CCCACTTGGGAGCAAAGCTCTGCTTTGCAAAGCCCATTGAGAACAATATGAGCAAGTTATGACAATATGGTGCCCAAGCAGAGCTTGGACCAAAAATATCCGTTCCCAAGCAGGAGCTTGGGAACGAGGTCAAGAACTGTAGGGGCGCACCTGTGTGTGCGCCCTCATGGGGGACGCTCAGGTCTCCCACTACAAAAAATATCTGATTGACCACCAAGGGGTTGGCCACGGCCGACGCCCGCGGCGCCAATGCCCTTGACGGTAAAAGCTGATGGCTGAAAGCTGACAGCTGAAGGCTTCTTCACAGGAGAACGGCCATGAGAGAGAGTTATTGCGGTCTGTGTGATGATTGCCAGTTGGGGAACCGCGGCCTGTTGGAGACGGTGACCCGCCTGCAGAAGTACCTGGACCGGCTCCGGGCCAACGTTTGGCTGCACTGCTTTCCGGGCCCGGATGGCTTTAGTCTGCCGGAGTTCAAGAAAGGGCTGGAGTGGTTCCTGACCCACACGGAGTGTCCCGGCTGCAAGGAGGGGCGGGGCTTTTGCGACTGTCCCATCCGGGTGTGCGCCCAGGGCCGGGGGATGGAGCACTGCTACGAATGCCCGGACCTGGAGCCCTGCGACAAGTTTGCGCTGCTTCTTACCCAGTTTCCCGACGTCAAGGTCAATCTGCGCCGGCGCCAGGTGAAGTTTATGGCGCGGGAGTACCATCGAAAGTTGGAGGGGAATAAGAAGTAGGGCCGAAGGCGCGGAAAAGATTGGGGCGAAAAGGCGAAGAGGGAAAAAGGCGAAAAGGGGAAAAACAAAGGGTTAGCTGGTCGCCAGGCAGGACCTTGGAAACCAGGAAATCAAATCCTTGGTGGCCACCGGCGTCTCGCCGGTGCAGGCTTGAAGCCTGCACTCCAGATTAGAGCTTAAGATGAGGCCGAAAGGGCCATTAGAAAGAAGTTCATAGAATTCACATGCAACCCCGGGTTATTAAACGCGAAAGCGACGCTTTGCTGGAATTGACGCTCACCATGTTCGTCGATACGGTGGAGCTGCGCCTGGACAAGGGCGTCTGTATCAAGTGCGACGTCTGCGCCCAAGTCTGCCCCCGGGAGGCGGTGCGGATCATCCCCGGGGACGCCGGGTTGGACATCAGCATCGATCCCCGGCTGTGTCTGATGTGCGAAATCTGCGCCCATTTCTGCCCGGTGGGCGCGGTGACCCTGAGCTACAACGGCCTCGCCAAGACCATCATGGCGGATCACCGGGGGCTGGCGCCGTTTTTGCCCAAGATCGCCATGGACAAGGGCCGCTGTCCCCTGCCCTGTCCGACCCAGCCCGACGGAGAGGAGCACTGGTGCCGCCAGCAACTCAAGCTGGTCCCCAACGAACTGACGGAGTGCCCCAAGCAGTGCCACAAGTGCCTGACGGCCTGCGCCCGGGAGGCCATCGGCTTAGATGAAACCGAGGGCCAGACCCGGCCCGAGCCGGACCGGTGCCTGCGGTGCACCCACTGCCTGACGGTGTGCGAGTACGAGGCGATCACCGTGAACCCCCAGTTTAGGGGCCGCCTGGTCCTCGACGACCGCAAGTGCCCGCCGGACTGCGTCAAATGTATCGAGTGGTGCCCGGTGAAGGCCATCGAAAGGGAGGGCGACCGGGTCTTTTTCCGCCTGGAGACCTGCGCCTATTGCGGGGTCTGCGTCAACATCTGCGATGAGGAGGCCATCAGGCTCATGCGGGAAGAGGTGGTGGCCGAGGCGGGGGAGTTTTCCCAGGCGTGGGAGCACGCGGTGGCCAAACTAGTAAAATAGGGGCGAAAAGGGGAAAAGGCGAAAGGGCGAAAAGGAAAATGACCGAGAAGCGCAAGAAAGTGGAAAGTTTTGAGGACCTCCTGGTCTGGCAGGAGGGTATGGAGGTCGTCAAGCAGGTTTATCTGATTAGAAAAGAGGGTGAGTTGGGCCGGGATTTTGCCCTCCGGGACCAGTTGCGCCGGGCCGCTATCTCGATTCCCACTAATATCGCTGAAGGGTTTGAACGCGCCTCCCGCAAGGAATATGTTAACTTTCTGAATTTTGCCAAGGGCTCCACCGGGGAGGTCAGGAGTCTCTTAAATGTGGCCGCCGAACTCGGCTATCTGCAGCCGCCTCATCATGAGGCCTTGCGCCAGGCAGTTTTGGAATTGAGCCGCTTTTTAGCTAATCAGATCAAATCATTGAGAGCATCCGACCAATGAAACGTGGTTTTTTTCTTTACCCTTTTCGCCTTTTCGCCTTTTACCCCTTCTTTCTATTCCAGAGGAAGTTTGGGTTTACTTTATTCTTATGAATAACGAACTGCGCATCGGCCTTTACATCTGCCACTGCGGGCACAACATCGCCGGGGTTATCGATCCCGCGGCCCTGGCGGAGGCCGCCCGGGACCTGCCGGACGTGGCTGTCTGCCGGGACCATCTCTATTCCTGCTCGGAGGCGGGGCAGAAAGATATCACCAAGGATATTCAGCAATTCGGTCTGAACCGCCTGGTGGTGGCGGCCTGCTCGCCCAAGCTCCACGAGCCCACTTTTCGGCATCTGTTGGCGGAGGCCGGCGTCAATCCGTACCTGTTGGAGATCGTCAATATCCGGGAACACTGCTCCTGGGTGCATGCCGGGGAGCCTGAGGCCGCGTTCGCCAAGGCCCTGGAGCTCATCCGCATGGGGCTGGCCAAGGTGCGGGACGCGATGCCCCTAACCGAGCGCCAGGTACCTGTGACCCGGGCGGCGCTGGTGATCGGCGGCGGCCCCGCGGGCCTCCGGGCCGCCCTGGATATCGCCCACGCCGGGATTCCCGTGACCCTGGTGGAGCGCGCCCCGGTGTTGGGAGGCATGGCCAACCGGTTGCACCGTACTTTTCCCCGGGGCGAAAGCAGTCTCAGTCTGATCAATCCCATGATGGCCGCGGTGATGCATCACCCCGCCATCACGGTGCTGACCGAGAGCTGCGTTACCGGGGTCAGCGGCCATCTGGGCAGCTACCGGGTGACGGTGCGCCAGACCCGGCCGCGGGTCAGCGAGGCCTGCGACCGCTGCGGCCTGTGCGCCGCGGCCTGCCCGGTGCAGACGCCGGATACCCGGCAGGCGGGGCTTAGTACAAGGGCCGCTATTTATCTGCCGTCGCCCACCGCTTTTCCGGGCCGCTACGTGGTGGACGCGGCGCACTGCGACGGATGCGGCTTATGCGTGCCGACCTGTCCCCAGGGGGCCATCGAGCTTGCGCCTGGGGAGGACCTGGAGCATATCCTGGAAGTGGGCAGCCTCGTGGTGGCCACGGGCTTTGAGCCGTTTACGCCCGCGGGCAGCCGCTACGCGGCCTGGGCGGCCCTGCCCGGGGTGGTGACCACCGTGGCCCTGGAGCGCCTGTTGGACCCCCAGGGACCCAGCAGCGGGCGGGTGCTGGTGGGCGAAGTTGCCGCCGAGCCCACCGACATCGCGTTTATCATGTGCGTAGGTTCCCGGGAAGAGGAGGGCAATCGCGCTTGCTCCCGGGTCTGCTGCCCCACGGCCTTGCGGCAGGCCTTGGAGTTGAAGGAGCGCTTGCCCGAGGCCC
>JBAZKX010000340.1:0-3576 GCA_041650575.1 Desulfobaccales bacterium | reverse complement strand
GACTTCCAAATGCTGCGGATGAGGGTAAAGGCGGGCCGCAATGACAATGACCAGGAGCGCCAGGATGGCCGGAATCAATAAATAAGCAAAGGCCGTCCGATAGCCCCCATTAACATAAAGCACCAGGGCCACGATCAAAGGCCCCAGCATGGCGCCGATCTGATCCATGGCCTCATGAAAACCGAAACCCCAACCTCTCCCCACCTCGGTGGTGGCATGAGAGAGCATGGCGTCCCGGGCCGGGGTGCGGATAGCCTTGCCCAGCCGCTCCATGACCATCAATAAGGCTGCCAGTTCCCAGTTTCCCGCCAACGCCAGCAGCGGCACGGCAAACAGGTTCAGGGCATAGCCCGCGAAGGTAATGGCCCAATATTTACCGAGACGGTCGGTGAGGTAGCCGGACGCCAGCCGTAAGGCATAACCGATGAACTCTCCCAAGCCGGCCACGATCCCAACCACCGCGGCGCTGGCCTTGAGGGAACCCAAGAAGGGGCCGGTGATACTGCGAGCCCCTTCATAGGTCAGGTCGCTGAAGAGGCTGACCACCCCCACCAGAATGATGAATTTCCAGGCCGCGGCCTTGCTCAGATCTTTGAAAGGCATTGCTTTATCTCTAGAAACGACTCTTTCGCCAATAGGGTGGTAAGGACGAAAGGCAGTATTCACCGAGGAGCGCGAACCTGCCTTTACGCCCTTCATCCTCAAGAGAATTAATTAGATAACGGCAAACTAACGGACTATGAGGACACTGCAGGGGGCGTGGCGGCTCACCTTTTCGGCAGTGGTCCCCAAGAATGCCGCCCAAACTCCGGAAAGGCCGCTATGCCCCACCAGAATCACGTCAAATTCACCGTCTTGGGCCACCGCGATGATGGTCTGGGCCGGATGGCCGGCGCGCAGGATAGTCTTTAACTCAATTCCGGCTTTTTCGGCCCGGGCATGAGCCGCGTCCAGGAGCTGGCGGAATTTTTGGTTGGCAAGATCCTTGGCTTCCTGGAACTCGCCAACAGTGGCGCTGATATGCGGCAGATTTTCCTCTACCGCCAGGGCCCAAATCCTCCCCTGGTGAAGCTTGGCCAACTCTAGGGCAGCCTCAAGGGCCCGGTTGGCTCCTTCCGATCCATCGTAGGCCAGCAAGATTTTTTGAAACATCCTTTTCCCCTCCTCATCATCTTGTCCTTAGATGGTTAATAACCGGCACCAGACGCTCATTCTTCGCTGTAGTGTAAAAAGTGCTCCGCAGTACCCAAAAATTCCGGTTCATAAGGGACCACTGTCTTGGGCTGGAACCAGGTCTGGGCAATAAAGGTCGGGACCACCGCGGAGCCGATCACCACTGTCACCAGGATGGAATATTGCGACTGGTCGATGAGGCCGTGGGTAATTCCAAAGAGAGCCGAGATGCTGCCAAAGGTGAGCCCGGTGGACATGAGCAAGGTGGTGTAATTACTTTCCCTCAGCGGCATCTTAAAGGCCCGGCATAATGGCCAGACCCCGATGATTTTGGCAGCAAGCTTCACCCCCAACAGGATAGCAATCAGAACGATCCCGGTAATTAGAGCTGGTATGGAGATCAAGGCCCCTGCCTTGATAAAGAAAAACGGCGTCAACAGAGTAAACGTGATGGTGCGCATGCGCCGCATCAAGACCTTGTCTTTGACGAACACGCCGGCGACCACCAGCCCGAAGAGATAAGCCGGTAATACTGCTTCGCTGTTGGCCGTGACCGCCAGGGCCCCTAAAAAGCAGAGCACCAAAAAGACGAATTTGACTTCCGGCTCGCTGACCCGGCCACCCCAGGTAGTGAACATCCAGCGGCTGAGGCGCGGCAGCAACCACAGGGCAATGCCGGTGACCACGACGAAGACGAGCATCCACCGGTTAAAATGGGCGAACAGCACCCCCAAGGCCAGCACTGTCCCCAGGTCGGTGATGAAACAGGCGGCCAGGATGAGCTTGCCGATGTCGGTCTCATTGAGCCCGGTCTCCACCATGACGGCATAGACCACGGCCACCGAGGTGGTGGACAGGGCGATGCCGGCAATCTGGGCGGCTTGGAGATCCCAGCCGGTGACGTAATAGGTGAAGGCCATGGCTCCCAGGAAAGGAAAGAGGAAGGAAACAAAGCCGATAACCAGGCTAGGTTTGAGGTGCTTCCGGAAAGAGGCCGGGTCAATCTCGGCCCCGGCCAGGAAGGTCAGCATCATGGAGCCGAAGGCGGCCAGGACATCGATCCAGGGAGCTGAATGGAACCCCAAAAAGTTTCCCGACATAGTTCCCAAGAAGATTTCCACTAAAGCGACGGAGATGCCGGTGCGGATGGAAATGAGGCTGGCTAATAACGCTACGCCAAGCCAACTGGCCGCGGTGAACCATACCTGTTCCATAAAAAGCTCCTGAAGATTGATAGCTGAAGCTAAAGATCGGAGCTCATAAAAAAAGCTCCTGCCTCACCCAAGGTGTACGCAGGAGCCATCAGCATCTCAGCGGTTCGGTAGGAATCTTATCCTCCCGGGCGGACCCCATCGCCTGGTCACAAATTAAGGCCACGGCTCATCGAATGCAAGGAATTTTTTCCGAAATAGTTATTCCAACCGGAAGCGTGGCGAGATCGCGGTAAGCGCTGCAAAGACCGCCGATAATAAGGCCCAGGTCAACCAGCCGGTCACCGCGGCCAGGGGTCTCTCATGCGGTTGTGGCTGAGGTGGAGGCATATCCGGCTCGCAGCAGGGCATCACGGCTGACCAGGCCTTTAAATTTTCCCTGTGAATCGACCACAGGCAAGCGTTTAATCGCCCTTTCGAGCATCAGTCGGATGGCTTCATTTATCGGGGCGTCTTGCCGAACCGTGACGATATTGGAATTCATAACTTCCCTCGCGGTTTTGGCGCTAAGGTCTTCCCAAAGTTGGGTGTGCTCGGCAGAAGAAATCTTGTTCACAAAATAATCCCAGATACCCGGATGGCGGTCGGCAAACGCCGCCAAGAGGTCTCGATCCGAGATCAACCCCAGGAAATATCCTTCCCGGTCCACCACACAAACCCGCTGAATGTCATTGCAGTCGATAATGCGAATCACTTCCTTGACCGGGGTGTCAGGCAGAACCGTAGAGGTATCCCGGCGCATAATGTCCGAAACGAATCGCAGCTCTACGGCAATCTCCTGTTTCTGGAAAGCTTGCCAATCCGGGCACTCCCGCAAAATGGTATGAAAGACGTCCAGGCGGGAGAGGATGCCGACGAGTCTGCCGTCGGTATCGATGACCGGAAGACGCTTCACCTGCTTCTTCAGCATGAGATTCACCGCAGCCGTGACCAACTTATCCTGCTCGATCGTAACCGCCGGCTGAGTCATGACTTCTCTGGCCTGCTTCGGCGCGAGGGCTTCCATGATAGCGCTCACTTTGTCGCGATCCGATTCAGCCAGCAAACCGAGCCGCATCGGCATGCCTGCCTTATAGATTAAATCCCCCTGAGAAATGACGCCGACCGGCCGGTTCTCGCCATCGACCACCGGAAGCCCGGTAAAGGTGGAAGAGAGCAGCAGGCGGGCTACTTCGGCCAGCGAGGTGTCCAG
>JBAZKX010000339.1:0-3586 GCA_041650575.1 Desulfobaccales bacterium | reverse complement strand
GCCGTCCCGGTAATGGGTGCTGGTGCCGGTCTTGATGGCCAGGGGGTAAGGCGGGTTCATGGCGGTGGAGGCGCCGAAGATGCGGGCCCGGGCCAGGGGGTCGGATAGAATGTCGCTGATGATAAAGGCCGCCTGGGGGGAAAATACCGGCACGCCCTCTTCCCGGGCCTCATCCAGGGTCAGGCGCAGGGGTGCGAAGCGGCCCTGGTTGGCCAGGCAGGCGTAGGCCGCGGCCAATTGCAGGAGGCTGACTTCGGGGTTGCCCACCACCAGACCCAGACCGTAGTGCTGGGGGGTAAGGTCCGGGCGGTTGATGAGGTTCAGGCCGGCCAGGGTCTCGTAGTACGCCTCCGGCCCCATCAGGTTGAGCAGGTGGACCGAAGACAGGTTCAAGGAATTGGCCAGGGCCTCCCGGAAGGCCACGGGACCGTGGGTGACGCGGTCGAAATTGGCCGGAATAAACTCGCCCCGGGGAGTCCGGTAGCGCCGTTCCACGTCCTCCAACACCGACGCGGAGGTAAAACCCTGGTCCAGGGCCAGGGCATAGAGAAACGGCTTGAGGGTGGAGCCCGGGGAGCGCCAGGCCGCGGCGCCGTTATTGAACCCCTGATCCCGGGGGCCATAGGCGCAGGAGCCCACCAGGGCCAGGACTTCCCGGCTGCGGTTGGCCACGATCACCGCCGCGGCCTGGGAAGCGCCGGCTCGTAAGAGTTCGGCCCGGTGGGAGAGCACAATGGCCTGGGCCCGCCGCTGCAGGGGGAGGTCCAGGGTGGTCCTGAACCGCTGGCCCGCCGCAGCCGCAGAATCTTCGCGGGCCAGCACCAGGTTGACCCAATGGGGGGCCTCGAAGGGAAAACTCGGGGGGCGGCGGCCGGTACCGGCCAATCTGACGGAGTCCTGCTGCTGAGCCTGACATTCCTTTTGGCTGATATATCCCAAATCCGCCATGCGGCTCAGCACCCAGCGCTGCCGGGCATACAGCCGGTCCCGGCGAGGGCCGTAGGGGTTCAGGGTCCCCGGGGCCTTGACCAGCGCGGCCAGGAGCGCGGCCTGGCCCGCGGTGAGCTGCGCCGCGGGTTTGCCGAAATAGGCGTAGGCCCCGGCTTCCACCCCCATGAGATTGTTGCCCACCGGCGCCCGGTCCAGATAGCGCCGCAGGATCTCGTCCTTGCTGAGGGCCAGCTCTATCCTGAGGCTGCGGCACATCTCCACCAGCTTGCGATAATAGCTCCGGGGACCGGGGTAAGTGAGGCGCGCCAGTTGCTGGGTGATGGTGGAGGCCCCGGAGACGATGCGGCCCCGGCTGATATTGGTTGCCGCAGCCCGAAGGATGGCCAGGGGATCGATGCCCGGGTGGCGCCGGAAGCGCTGGTCCTCCGCGGCCACAAAGGCCGCGGCGACCAGAGGCGGCAGCCCCTGGCCGGAGGGCAGTTTGATGAGCTTGCGTCCCGCGGCGTCAGGCCCTAGCCGCAGCAGGCGGCCGGACCGGTCCAGCACCAGGGGGCCGGGCCGGGGGTCCAGGGCCGCCGGGTCCAGGCGGGAGGCGGCCTCGAAATGCCAGGCCAGTCCCGCCAGCGCCAGCACAACCGCTGCCGCGCCCCAGGCCCTAAGGCGTAAGCCGCGCCGCTTCATCCTCAGCGTCCCTTGATGGTCAGTTTTTCCTGGGCGGAGTAGCCGTTCACCCCGGGTGAGTACATCGCCGCCACCCGGGTGGCGGGAACCACGAAGTCGCCTTCACACACGGCCCGGCAGTAATACTCGAACCGCTGAGACCCTGAATAGACCTGATCCCGGAAGGCCAGCACCCGGTCGTCCCGAATTTCGAAGTAATTGGGCCGGAACCGGATGGAACCCTCCCGGGTAACGTAATCGAAGTCGTCGCCGTTTTCCTCGTCCCCTTCCGGGACACGCTCTTCGGTCTTGAAGGCCGTGTTGATGGCCAGCAGGCCCGCGGGCAGGGGGTCATCCAGCACCACGTAACGCTGCCCCTGGCCGGCGACTTCCATGTTCACGGTAACCTTCACCAGATCTCCCACCTTGATGACGTCGGAGCCGTCGGTGTTCTTAATGGTCCGGCTGACCTTGAAGCCGCTGGCCGCGCCCGTCCCGGCGATATCCAGCCGGGGGGCGGTCAGTTCCAGCTTGTAGATCCAGGTCTTGCCGGCCTGCCCTTCCACCTTGACCACCGGGTTTTTTAGCCAGGCGGCGGAGTCCAGGCCCACGGTGCGGAAGCCCCGGGGATCCAGTTTCAGTTGTTGGGTCCCGGTAACGCCGGGTTGGCTGAGGGTGATCTCCACCGGTTCGGTGCCGAAGCTGGCGCCCTTGAAGTAGTCCCCCAGGGCCACGAGGGCCCAGCCGGTATCGCTGGTGGAGGTCCAGATGCCCTGACGGTCAAGGCCTCCCAGGAGCAGCAGGGCTTCCTCCTCGGTGCCGCGGTCATTCGGCAAAATGGCTTTACCCGCCAGCAGGGCCAGGGCCGGGGTGCGATACCGGGCCTGGAAGCCGTCTTCGCTGTCGTCCCGCAACGCCGCGGCTTTGCCGCCCAACAGGGGTTTCAAGGCGGCCTGGAGTTCCTTCAGCGACCGCAGTTTCCCCTGTTTGGCCGCCAACAGCAGCAGGATTTTGCTTTCCCGGTCCATCCTGGCGACCTCGGCGTTGACGGCGTTGAAGGTCTCCCGGTTGAGTGAGCCGTTGAGGGCCAGGAGGTAACAGGCAAAGGCCTTGAAGGCCGGGGAACGTTTCTCTTCCTGGATCTGGGTCTTCAGGTACTCCATGGCCTGATTGAGGGACTCCGGCGGCACGTTGATGCCGTTGCTTCCGGCCACGCTCAAGGCTGCGATGGCGTAGATCGAACCCCAGAGGTGGGCCTCCCGCTGCCCCGGCCAGTAGGCGAAGCCGCCGGAGTCGGTCTGCATGCCCAGCAAGCGCTGCACGCCCCGGTGGAGGAATTTATCGGTGTCGGCCAGGCTCACCCCGGAGACCAGCCCGTTTTGGATCACTCCCCTTAAGGCCGCCAGGCCCAGGACCCCGGAGCCGGTCTGCTCGACGCACCCATACGGGTAGTGCAGCAGGTACTCGATGGCCTGGGTCATGCGCAGAAAGGGCGACCCGGCCACGGTCAGGACCGCGGTGACCTCCTGCGGGCTGATCTGCCCGGCCTCCTTGCCGGTCAGGTAGGCCGGGAGGGGGACCTTGATCTCGCTCGTCCCGGCCAGGGAGCCGAACCACACCTGGGTGTCCCGGACGTAGCCCGAGTTGAGGCGCAGCTTGAGTTCCACCGCGTCGCCGCGCCCCTGGAATTGCCCGGCAAACCGGGCCGCGGCGGGTCCGGCGGTGGCCGCCTGGCCGGTGATGTTGAGCTTCAGACTGTCCTTGGGTTTGAGCGGCGCGCTGGGTTCCTCCGCGGTGAGAAAGAGCCCGCCGTCGCCGGTGGCGCTGAACTGCACCGGCCCCTGGGCGGTGGTGGCGTTGAACGCGGCCACCTGAAATTTAAAGGTGTCGCCCTTGGTAAAAAAGCCGGGCAGACCCGGTTCCAGGTAAAAGTCCTTGGTGGCCAACAGCGGCCGTTCGACGCTGGCGAAGCGGC
>JBAZKX010000338.1:0-3589 GCA_041650575.1 Desulfobaccales bacterium | reverse complement strand
CGTCTGCGACGAGCCCATCCCGGCGGATTGGACTTACTTCGAGGTGCTCTTTTCGGACGTCAACTTTGTGGCGGTCTCCCCCGTGGCCGGGGATCTGGAGGAACTGCGGCAAAAACACCGGGAGGCCGCGGCCCGGGCCCGGGAGGGCGGGACCGCGTCCTGACGAAGTGCTTTTCGCCTGTGCATGAGCGGGCTATGGCCGTATGACTGGTAATACGGCCACTCCCGGGAATGAAATCATTGCAGGGGCGAGCCGCCGGCTCGCCTCTGCGGTGGAGCTAATTCACGCTAAAGTCTGCCTCCCCGCCTGCAAAATTCTTCCCGCGGTCCTTCACTTAGGTGCATAACCGCGGTATAATCGCCTCCGCTGGCGTTGCTTCCTGTGCAACAATCCTAAATCGGAGGCTCCATGAGCAAATTTCTCTTTGTCCTGACCAGGGGTCCGGAAGACCCTACCCGGGCGGTGCGCTGCTTCCAGTTCGCCAAGATCGCCGCGGACAAGGGCCACGACGTCACCGTATTTCTGGTGGACGACGCCGCCTATTTCGCCAACCTCTCCCTCACCGAGCGGGTCAGGGCCCCCACCGGGGATGAACTCATCACTTACTGGAAGTTCCTGGTAGAGAAAAAAGCCACCATCCTTGTGTGCAAACCCTGCGCCGAAACCCGGCTGATCGCCGCGGAGGACCTGCCCCCGGGCACGGCCATCGGCACCGGCCTCACCCTTATCGACCTGGCCGCGGAGTCCAAAGTGTTTACGTTTTAAACACTTCCTCCCCGCTTATCCACCTCTCCACCGGGTCCTCCTGGCTGAAAAAATCCTGAAGGGCCTGGGCCAGGCTGAGGGTGGCGGCCTGGCAGCCCATCTCCCGGCAGCCTTCCAAGACGCCGGCGCTCACCGACAGGGCGATTTCGTGGCGGTGGGCGTAGTAGCGGCTGGCGGCCAGGCTGCCGGACTCCAACTCCTGCTGGCAGCGGGCCGCGTCCAGGCCGTGCATGGCCCGGCACACCAGGGGCCGGATGGGATAGACAGAGCAGGTGCGCTTGCCCAACAACGGACAGGGAATCTGACGGCGTCGGGCCGCGATCTCGGCCTTGCCCTTCCCGGCGGTGAGTTGAAGGATGCGGTCCACGTGGCCGAAGAGCAGGTCTTGGGCGGCCTCGGGAAAATATGCCTTGATATGGTGGCCGATGAGCAAGGCCTCCGGGGGGGTCAGTTCCACCTGGTTATAGCAGCAGGCATCGCAGCCGGCCTGACAGGCGATGGGTTGGGGGAGCGGGTTTTCCGCTTCGAACCGGCCCGTCAGGTGATCGGCCAGAAAAAAGCCGCTGGCCGCGATCTCCAGGGCGCGTGCCTCTGACCGGCCTTGATTGACGATCTGGACGACGTTGTCCCGGGCCGCCTGGGCGATGCGGGCATCGACCGAGGTCACGGGCCGCGGCTCCGAGACGCCGCGGCTTTTCCGCGCCTGTTTGGCCATTTTTCTTCTCTGGGCGCGGTTCATACCGGCAGCCTCCTCATTGCTAAAAATTTTTACGGCCTCCAGTGCAGCCTGAGCCTGGGAACGAGACGTGAAAGTGGTGGGCCGTGCCCACCCTACGGGTGGCTGACGCCTTCCTGAACTTTGCTATCATTCGAACCCGCGGAGGGCAAGCTTTTTGATGCCAAGCAGTGAGACCGCGTTGGCCTACCGGCGAAAAACCGTTTCTCCCCTAAGCCACTGCTCCACCGGGCTGGCCGCAGCAAAAAAATCGCGCAGCGCGCCATCCAGGTCCAGGACCCCCGTTTGGCAGCGGCTTTCCCCACAACCGGTTTGCAGTCCGGAGCTGATGGACCAGATAACCTCATAGCGGTGGGGGTAAAATTCACCCGGCCCGAGCCGGCCCTTAAGTAATTCCTGCTCGCAAGACTCCGCCGCCATCGCGTGCATGGCCCGGCAGACCAGGGCCTGACCTCGTACACCGAACACTTGCCGCGCTGCAGCAGGGGGCAGGGGAACTGCTGCCGCAGGCGGGCCATCTTTCGTTTACTCTTGCCGGCCTTGAGGTCAAGCGCCCGGCTCACCCCGGCCATTAACGCGTCCCGTTCCGCTCCGGAGAAATTCCGGCCCACGTAATGGCCGATGAGCAGCGCCTCCGGCGGGGTCACCTCCACCTGGTTGAAGCAGCAAAAGCTGCAGCCTGCCCGGCAGGCGATGGGGTGGGGCAGACGGTTTGCCGCCTCAAAATTGCTGATGAGGTCCTCAGCCAGGGCGGCGGCCCGGGAAGCCAGTTGCAGCGGCGCCTCTGCGGTCCGGCCGCCATTCAGGCATTCCCGCACCAAAGCCAAGACCTGGTCCGCCAGGTCATGATTGATAAAATACAGGTGTTGCTGCTTGCCGAATAATTCCATGAGACCTGGCTGATCGTACCTTCCTATTGATTAAGTTAGCATGTTGGCCGGCCTGCATCACCCATTTTCTCATGGAGTTGAGTGGCGCTTGACTTATGGAGGTCCAGGGAGAAAACGAGGCGCCGCGCGACTCGACAGGCGGCAGGGCGCGGTATATAATGCGAACTGACTATGATTGCTGACAAAACTGACCAGATTCTCCGCCTTGCGGGCTTGACCGTCCACTACGGCGCGGCTCAGGCGTTGTTCGGCATCGATCTGGCCGTGGACCGGGGCCGGACCGTGGCCCTGGTGGGGGCCAACGGCGCCGGCAAGACCAGCCTGCTCAAGGCCGTCATGGGCCTGGCGCCGCCGTCGGGGGGGCGTATCTGGCTGGACGGCGTCGAAGTCACGGGTTTTGCCCCCGCGGCCATGGCGGCCCGGGGCGTGGCCCTGTGCCCCGAAGGCCGGGAGATGTTCGGGGACCTGACAGTGCAGGAGAATCTGGAGTTGGGGACCCTGGCTTTAAAGATCAGCCGCCCGGAGCTGGCCCGGCGCCTGGAGGAGGTGTATGGCCGCTTTCCCCGCCTTAAGGAGCGCACCTCCCAGCGCACCAATACCCTTTCCGGCGGGGAACAGCAGATGGTGGCCATGGGCCGGGCCCTGATGGCCAAGCCGCGCCTGTTGCTCCTGGATGAACCGTCCCTGGGGCTGGCGCCCCTGGTCACCGACGAGATTTTCGAGATCATCAAACAACTCACCCGGGCCGGGGTGACCATCCTGCTGGTGGAGCAAAACGCGGCCCGGGCCCTCACCGCCTCCCGGTTCGCCTACCTGATGGCCAACGGCCGCATCGTGGGCCAAGGGCAGAGCGAGGCGCTCTTGGTGGACCCGGAGTTGCGCCGGGCCTTTCTGGGGGCCGGTTCCGACCACAACCCGGCCGCGTCCCGTTTGGGCGCGGCGGGCTTGACCAATATCAGACTGGAGAAGCCGAACTTGAGCAAGCAGACCTTTATGCCATCTTTGAAGACCGCAGACGAACTCCAGGCTCGCCAACTGACGGGGCTGAAATGGACCGTGGGCCACGCCTACGAGGGCTCCAGCTTTTACCGGGCCCGGCTGGACGAAGCCGGGGTGTCCCCCGCGGATATTCGCGACCTGACCGACCTGCAAAAACTCCCCCTGACCACCGGGGAGGATCTCCGGGACGGCTACCCC
>JBAZKX010000337.1:0-3594 GCA_041650575.1 Desulfobaccales bacterium | reverse complement strand
GAAATCCGAGCGATTTTGCCCGGCGCTATTGCCAAGTTTTTGGAGCCAGTCGGTCTGCCCAAACGAGTACTCCAGGCCGAACTTTATGCTCATTATAGGACGGTACCATAGGATCACATCCATCTGCTGCCACATCTTTTGTTGGTCAGCCGAAAAAGCGATTACCCGGTTCCCGGGAGCGAAGCCGTTTCGCTCTTGTGAGATCCCGAAGGCCTTGCTTAGGCCGTAGGCGCCGCTTAGGAACCACTGATTGGTAAAGTAATATTGAGCCTGGACATAGCCGCCCCAACGCTTCTGCAGTTCCACGTCAAATGAGTTATTGCCTAACATGTTATTGTTAAACCGGTAAATGTTAGAGACTATTCCCGCCGCGCCAAAGGCCTCCGGTCCATGGCCGATCCACCATTGGGTCTGGACAGACGCAGTTCCGGCCATATTAAAGGTGTGAGTGGGAATGACCGGGATAAACACCACTCCCATTACCAGCCAGGGGTTCAGATATTCGTGCTTCACGGAGCCAACAAAGTTGACGAAGGCATTTTGCCCGAGAGTTTGGAGGGCTAAAGATTGCGACCGGATGACATTGCGCTGCCATCCCGCCACCACTTGGGCGGTGAAGGGAGTGGGACGGCCGAAAAAAGCGGCCTTTCCCCACAGATCGCGCTGGTAGCGAATCTTGGCTTGAACCTGGGGCGATTCCGCCGACTGGCCATTGCCCCCCATGCCATATGGATTAGTAGTGCTAGTAGGGAGGCAGGCGGGGGAAGGTCCGCCAATCAAAGCAGCCACGGTCCAGCCCGACAGAATGTTCTGGGTCAAGCGTATTTGGCCCGGCCGGGAGATGAAAGTCCCGGTCCCTTGGAACGGTCCGTTTTCGGCCACTTCCGGGAACCATTCGGAAAACATGGACCAATACTGCCCTATCAGCAATTCGGTTTCCGGCCAGTTAAACCGGAACATGGCATGACGCAACTGCGGGATAAACGAATTGGAGGGAGTGGCTAATGAATTATACGAGGTGGGTGAATCAAAGTCCATTTCAAGGAAAGCGGTGGTGATGGCTCCCCAGAGCTTAGGTCCTTTCACGGTAAAGCTGAATCTGGATTCCTGGGACGTAAAAACTGTCCGGCCGTGATGGAAAGTAGGGTGGTTATTACGTTGAATGGGGCTATTCATATGGTTCATACTCTGGCTGGAGTCCCAGAAGGAATACAGCTTAATAAATCCGCCCAGGGAGAACTCGGTCTCAGCCCAGGCTGCCCCCGGTGCTAGCAGGAAAAAAATCGCGACAATGATAATTTGCTTCATTCATCCCCCTTTTGATTCAAAAGTAAATAAGTTACCAGAGCGGCGTAGAAACCTATCTTAAGCTAAGCGACCTTAGGGTTAAATTTGAAATATTGTTCATATAAAATTAATTGTTCGATCTCGCGCCGATTCTCGCCAAATTTGGTGTTTTTACGATAAAGGGGCAATCCTATGAGAAAGCTTGCTTGGGTGGGAGTATGGATGACCTTGAGCCTTATGTCCGTCGCCGTTGCTGGCGGGCAACCGGCAGATGACGTGTGGGGGTCGAAAGGGCAATATTGCCGGATGTATGATCCAAGCACCGTGGAGACCGTCAGCGGGGAAGTGGCTGCGGTACGCCAGTTCACTCCCCCCGGCCCAGGCGCAAGTGGAGTGCGATTTACCTTAACAACAGCCAAGGGCCCGATCGAGGTGATATTGGGTCCCGGTTGGTTTGTCGAAAGCCAGGATTTCAAGCTTTGGCCCCACGATCAAGTGACGGTTAAGGGATCCCGCGTTGCGGTGGAAGGTCACTCTACGATCATCGCCGCAGAAGTGACCAAAGGTCCTAAGACCTGGAAACTTCGTCATCACAGCGGCATGCCGGTTTGGGTACCGAAGTCCGGGCTTGAAGGCACTGGTTGACATCAATCGCACCCAGGCTCCGCGCAGTCATTTGTACATGGATGGCGGAGGTTTAACGCAGATTAACCCTGCATCATCCGCCTGATTTTAAACTATAGTAAGATTTAAATAATTTCTAGAAAACCTAAAGTAAATCAGAGAAAACCTATTTTTTTTGTAAGATATATTTACTTCTCTTGTCAGCCTTTGTCCTACAGACTGAGACGATAAACAAAATGGGGGCGCTACCACTGCGGTAGCGCCCCCATTCTCACTTTAAAACAGCTTTCAGACTCTCAAGCCGGTTAGCGCCGATAGCCCAGGATTTTCTCCACTTCGGCCGCATCCGAGTCCATGATGTAGGGAATGCCCGAGACCTTGGCCGCTTCTTCGGTCAAAGCCGTCAAGTCGTTCCGGTCGATATACTGCAAGGCGAACTTCCGGGTGCCGGCCATTAACTGCTGCAGGCCTTGGGTCATGCGGCTGAGGTAGCTGTACATGCCGATGGCTCCGGCCGGGATGCGGCCGTATTCGCCCAGGGGATAATCCCGGCGGATGACCGCGGCCTCGGCGAAGTGTTCCAGGTAGGCCTCTTTGCAGTCGGTCTCTTCCCTCAGACACATCTGCTCCAGCTTCCGGCCTTCGTTGGTGCCCACCATGGCCGCGGTCATGATGGACCGGCCCATGCACACCAGCTTGACGTACGGCGCGCCCAGGGCCAGGCCCTTAAAGACGTGGTCTTCCAGGGAGAGGCCGCCGGCGATGGCGCAGGTCGGCACGAACCTGCCCTGTTGCTTCAGGTGGTTCAGATACTCGTAGAGCAAGGATTCGATATAGACCGTGGGAATGCCCCATTCGTTCATCATGCGCCAGGGGCTCATGCCGGTGCCGCCGCCGGCGCCGTCCACGGTGAGCAGGTCGATCTTGGCTTCGGACGCGAACTTCACCGCCCGGGCCAGGTCCGCGGGCCGGTAAGCCCCGGTCTTCAGGGAGACCCGTTTGGCCCCCACCCGGCGCAGGTGCTCGATGGTCTTGTAGAAGTCGTCTTCATCCACCATGCCTACGCGGGAATGGCGCTCGAATTCCCTGATCCCCTTGGCTTGGTAACGCTCCTCCGTAGTGGCGTCATAAGGGTCGGGGAGCACGATGTAACCCCGGCTCCTCAGGAGATGAGCCCGCTCCAGGGTGTGTAGCTTGACTTCGCCGCCGATATTCTTGGCCCCTTGGCCCCACTTGAGCTCGAAGAACTCGACGCCCAGTTTTTCGATGACGTACTCTGGGACCCCGAGGCGGCCGTCTTCCACGTTGGCCTGGACAATAATGTCGCCTTTGCCGTTGTGCCAGTTTTTGAAGATCTTGACCCGGCGCTCCATCTCCGGCGAACGGATCACCCGGCCGCCCTTGATTTCGGCGTTGGGGTCCATGCCGCAGACGTTTTCGCCGCAGACGATGATGATGCCGCTGATAGCCGCGCCGATGGCCATGGATTCCCAGTGGACCCGGGCGATTTCCGTGGAGCCCAGGGCCCCGGTGAAGCACGGAAAAGAGAGCTGGACCTTGTTGGTGACGCCGATTTCCACGCTGGTGTCCACTGCGGGGAAGATCGCCACGTCCGAGTCGGCTTTGGCGCCCACCGCGCCGACACAGGTCCCCTGGATATTGAAGTGGGAGAAATCTACGGGA
>JBAZKX010000336.1:0-3594 GCA_041650575.1 Desulfobaccales bacterium | reverse complement strand
TTCCATCATTCTAACCCAGCACGTCACCTACGATGATACCTTCAAGCACGTCCATGTTTCCATGGATATCCTGAACAATTCGCTCGTTGACTTACATAATGTTATTCTCGGCCGGGGGATGGACCCGGATCAGGATGTGCAGCTTTTTAACGATTTCAGAACCTTCAACGTCATTAACGGCGACGGCTCGGTCACGGCGACCGGCCCGCTCACCAATCTTTTTGTTACCATGCGTAACCTGACCCCGGATATCGCCGGGGTGGCTGCCGTCTCCGGCCCCCTGGGCGGGGTCTGGCAGACCGACCCCTATAACCTGAGTGCGGGCGGTTACCTGAATGGCGCCACAGGGCCGTTATCCCTGGAGGATGCCTCCATTAACATGACCTGGCTGATTGGGGATCTGCTCCATGGCGTCTCCAAAGAAATTGATTTCGAATATGAATTCGGGCAAGTCCCGGTGCCTCCTACGGTATTTCTGCTCGGCTCCGGCCTTCTGGCCCTGTTAGGCCTGCGCCGCAGGCAAAAAGCCTAACCCGGCATTACGCCGGACCTGAACAAATAGGTCAGGGCCCCTGCAGGGGCCCTATTTTTGTGGAGGAGGTAGGGAAAGACTAGATGAGGGTACGCAATGCGTCACTTCCTATACTTCAGCCGGGCTTATTACCAGCAGGGCATGATGGCCTATTACAGAAAATTTCTTACGAATCTTTTATTAATATTAAAATAAATATAATTTAATTATATATATCAAATAATTGAAAAATTTTTGACTAATTTTTAATTACGCCTGATTAATCTTAATTAAATTTGATTTATTTACAATATGATCAGAATGATCACATGCTAATGGTCATTGCTATCATGGTTTTTCAATCTTTTTCGAATTAACCTATACTTCGTAATCCCCTGAAGGCCCGAAGGGCCACCGCAGAAAAATGTGTCCCCATTAAAGGAGGTGAGGGAGGACAAAACCAGACAAGACATCTGACCTGCGTCCACAAATCCACCGTAATTAACCCAACAGGTTCGCAAAGGACTGCGAAAAATCTCCAAGGAAGGAGAACCTCATGAAATCAAAGGTTTTATTGGTAATGATGACTGGCTTGGTCGCCATCCTACTCATGGCAGGCGTAGCCCAAGCGGTGGTTTTTTTCGATTTTCAAGTTGAGCACCCGCAGTTTGTTGCTGATCAAGTCACTTATGACGGCGTTGGCGGCCCGCTCGTGGGGACTAACATCGAGGTGGAGTCGGTCAATGTCTCAGGTGCCCCGTTGAATAATGGGTTTTATCCCATCACCGATGGTCTCCTGAACTTCACCACTGGCGCTTTTGACTCTTCTGGCGCCCTAAACTGGGTTTTCAATGGCGGCGGCTCCATCACGATTAACGGCAATATCGCGCTCAATCCCTTGTTTGACATCGACATGAGCGGGACCTTTGCAGGTAACGTCGTCGCTGCCCAGAATAGCGACCCGGATACTACTCATTCAATCATTGCGGACTTCACTGACACCAAGGGCCTCGATTGGCTGACGCTCTTTGGCATTAACGACCCCAACTTTATTGGTACTATGAATCTCTCTTTCGCTACCCCCACGGCCATTAGCCCTGGTGACGCGATCAACAGCAGCGTGACGGACGTTGGTGCTGTCCATAACACCGTCCCGGTTCCTCCGGCGGTCTGGCTGTTCGGCTCCGGCCTTTTGGCCCTGGTGGGCCTGCGCCGCAAGGTCAAAGCCTAACCCGGCGTTGCGCCGGACCTGAAAAAATACATCAGGGCCCCTGCCGGGGCCCTATTTTTTTGGGGGGCTGGGAAAGACTAGGGTAGGGTGCGCTCTGCGCCCGATCTTCGGCCGGGCCTGCTGCCAGCAGGGCATGATCTATCTGAATACAGAGAAATACGGCCAGGGCTGGCGGATACTCCAAGGCCAAGAACCCTGGGGTACGGGGTGAACCCCGACTTCACTGCCACGATCAAGAGGAAGATGGGGGAACAGAAGTAACCGCGTCCTGTCAGGGCCTGACAAGTTGTGGGGCTTTTATTATAGGGGCGCACCTGCGTTTGCGCCCTCTAATAGGGCGGACACATAGGTCCGCCCCTACTCCCAACTTGTCAGAATCAAGCGGCTTCGGGCTTGTCGGCCTCTTTGGTTTTGGCCAAGATCTTTTCGGTTATTTCGGGCAGATGTTCAAAGAGCCCGTCCAGGGTTCCGCCTCTTTTAATGCCATGGAAAGAGATATCTCCCCCCTTAATGACAATGAAGGCAATGGGCGTGACCATCACCCCGCCGCCGCCACCGCCGCCCTCCCCTTCTTTCTTGTTGTCGGTACCCTTGCCGCCGCCGGCGCCGACCCCTAGAGAGATTCGGGACACGGGAATCAGGGTGAACTCGCCCACCTTAATCTCCTGGCCCAGAATGGTCTCGGTTTTGGCCACGGTTTTGAGGTCCTCCATCAGTTTGCCGATAATCTCGGAAGCCGGAGATGTCATAATCAGGTCTCCTTATTACCCCTAAATTTTGCTGTCCATCAGGGCCGTTTGAGGTCCCAGGCCAACCTCAGCAGCCGTATATAGGGCAGGGTCAGGAAAAAGGCTGCCAGTTTCCGGGCCACCCGGTAAGGATAAACCGTTACCCGGATTTTGGCGTAGTTGCGGTTTTCGAAGTTTACCGACAGGGACACGTTATGCAGCGGCAGATTGGTTACGACCGCGTAGAGCAGCCCGTTCCACAGGGGATCGGGCAGAGATAAGGCGGCCTCGGAATCCCGGAAATCGAGGGTGCGGTAGACCCCAAAGACAACGCGCTTAACCTTGCCGATTAATTCCAAGGCAAGCTCCCGCCGTTGCCACAGACGGCCCATCATTCTGCGGCCGGAAACCTTGTTCTTCTTGGCGGGGATTTTCCTGGGTTTTTTGGGTTTCTCCACTCCCAATGGCTTGGTCATGGTCAAGCCCAGCCACTTTACCCTGAGCCGCTGTTCTCCGGAATTGTACCCCAGGGAGATGGGGGCCGCCAGGATGACGGTCCCCGCCAGAATCAGGCCAAGGATCAGGTAGCTCATCGCGCTTCCAGGAATTTCCGCCAAACGGGATGAATAATCTCCTCTCCAAAGATCCTCAAAAAAGGGGGGGGTGAAGGCGGGCATGCCGCCTCTCCCCCCCTGATATGCTTATTCTTCCTTACCCGGGAAGGCAAACTCCAGGGCCTGGTCCAGGCGCTCCACCGGATGGAAGGTAAGGGCCTGGCGCACGGACTCGGGAATCTCCTCCAGGTCCACCTGGTTCTGGGCCGGGAGGATGATCTCCTGGATACCGGCCCGGTGCGCGGCCAGGACCTTGTTCTTGATGCCGCCCACGGGCAGGACGTGCCCCCGCAGGGTGATCTCCCCGGTCATGGCCAGATTTTTTTTCACCGCCCGGCCTGACAGGAGCGACACCAGCGCGGTGAGCATGGCCACCCCGGCGGAAGGGCCGTCCTTGGGGATGGCCCCCGCGGGGACGTGGATGTGCAGGTCGGTCTTATCGAAGAAGTCCTCTTCAATGCCCAGGAAAGGGGCCCGGGCCCGGATGTAGCTCAGCGCCGCGTTGGCCGA
>JBAZKX010000335.1:0-3603 GCA_041650575.1 Desulfobaccales bacterium | reverse complement strand
TTTAAGGCCATGCTGTTTTTGTGTTCCGGCGTCTTCATCCATCATTTCGGCACCAACGACTTCTTTACCATGGCGACCAATGGGGGGCGCAAGCTGTACATCCCCATGGCCTGCATCACCATTGCCGCCCTGGCCCTGGCCGGGATCTTCCCCTTTGCCGGTTTCTTCAGCAAAGAGGCCGTCATGGGCACCCTGGGGGCTTTGGACAACAAGCTCTGGCTGGGCCTGGGCCTCTTCGGGGCCTTCCTGACGGCCTACTACTCCTTCCGGGTCATCTTTGTCATGCTCTTTCCCAAGGATCCTGAGGCTTATAGCAAGGTTCCCGGCCACATCGTCCACGTGGAGGATGAGGCCCACGGGCATGGCGGCCACGGCGACGGCCATGACGAGCACCACGGGGTGCCCTGGGTCATGTCTTTCCCGCTGCTGGTCCTGGCCTTCTTTACGCTCATCCTGGGCTTCTGCCATGACTACCTGCAGAAGCTGTTGTTGGGAGAGGTTCACCACGAAGCCATGGATTATTTCCTCCTGATCTCCGCGGTGAGCTGTGCCGTGGGCGGCATTGCGGTAGCCTGGCTCGACTGGGGCCGCAAGGACGCCAAATGTGTCGGCTTCATCAGCAAAATGCCGGCCCTGCAAACCTTCTTTATCCAGAAATGGTATATGGACCATTTCTGGCGCTGGTTCCTCAACCGCTTCATCTATGGCACTTTTTCCCGGCTGTTTACCCTCAATGACCGGCGGGTGGTCGATGGCGGCGTCGATGCGGTGGCCTTTTCCACCGTTGGCAGCGGCCGGCTCCTGTCCTTCATTCAAACCGCGTTTCTACAATACAACCTGCTGTTTATGGTACTGGTCCTGGCTGGCGTCGGGATATATCTCTTGATGGGTCTCTGATATGACCGAACATGCTGCTTCATTTCCGTATTTGAGCTGTATGCTGCTGGCCCCGTTCACGGGTCTGCTCATCCTCCTGATGTTGAAGGAAGAGCAGAAGTTCCTCATCCGGGCAGTAAGCGTGGTGTCGGGCGGCATCTCCCTGGCATTGGCCATCTTCACCTTCGTGACCTATGACAAGGGCCTGGGAGGCCTGCAGTTCGTGGAGAAGTACGAGTGGGTGAAAACCTTCGGGATCACCTACTTTGTGGGCGTCGAAGGTCTCAACGCTCCGATGCTGCTCCTCACCGGGATCGTCATCTTCACAGGCTGTCTCACCATGTGGGAACTGGAAACCCGCACCAAGGAATACTTCATCTGGATGCTGGCTCTGGTGACCGGGGTGTTCGGCGTGTTCATGTCTTATGACATGTTCTTCTTCTTCCTGTTCTATGAGATCGCCGTGGTGCCCATGTACATCCTGATCTTGATCTGGGGCTCCACCCGCAAAGAATACGCCGCCATGAAACTGACCCTGTACCTCATGGCCGGCAGCGGTCTCATTATTCCCGGCATCCTGCTCCTCTATGCCAGTTCCGGGCTCAACACCTTCAACATGCTCATGCTGCATCAAGCCCACTTCAGCCCCTGGATTCAGAAGGTCGCCTTTATCCTCCTGTTCTTCGGGTTTGGGGTGCTGGCCGCGGTCTGGCCGTTCCACACTTGGTCGCCCGTCGGCCACGTGGCCGCGCCTACCGCCGTGTCCATGCTCCATGCGGGCGTGCTGATGAAGCTGGGATCGTTTGCCATCCTCCGGGTGGCCATGTTCCTGCTGCCGGAGGGCTTCCAATACTGGGCCAACCTCATGATGCTCTTGGCCACCGCCGGCATTGTCTATGGGGTGTTCGTCGGCCTGGCCCAGACCGACCTGAAATACGTCATCGGGTATTCCTCGGTCTCCCACATGGGCATCGTCTGCCTGGGGCTGGCCACCGGCACCGTGGACGGCATCAACGGCTCGGTCTTCCAAATGTTCGCCCACGGTATTATGACGGCCCTCTTCTTCTCTTCGGTGGGCTACATTTATGACCGCACCCACACCCGGGATATTCACGAATTGGGGGGCTTCTCCAAGATCATGCCCGTGGCGTCGGCCTTCTTCATCACCGCGGCCCTCTGCGGCGCCGGGGTGCCGGGGATGGCCAGCTTCTGGGCCGAACTGCTGGTCTTCATCGCCACCGTCAAGGTCTTCCCCATCGCCGGCCTGCTCGCCATTGCGGCTTTGGTGGTGGGCGCCCTGTTCGCCTTGCGGGTGGTGCAGAGCACCTTCTTTAATACGCCCAACCCGAAATTCGTGCACTTTGAGGACGTCAGTCCCTTCCTGGCGCTGCCCCGGATGATCCTCATCGGCACCTTGCTCCTCTTCGGGTTCTTCCCGCAGCTGATGGTCAGCATGATTAAATCCTCGGTAATACCGTTTCTCCAGGGAATGTAACCATGAACATGATGCTCTTCGGACCGGAACTCTATTATCTGGGCATGGCCCTGGTGTTCTTCTGCCTCACCCTGAGGCGCCAGGTGCAGGTGCGGCAGGATTACCAGATCGCCCTGGCCTTGTCAGGCATCGGCGTCCTGGTTACCGCCTATTGCCTGTTCCAGCAGGGTGACCTGTTCTTCAAGGCCTACCGGGTGGACCTGTTCAGCCAGATCTTCAAGTTCGCCCTGGCCCTGGGACTCTTCCTGGTTTTGACCATCTCGCACAACCTGGCCCAGATCGAGGAACGCTACCAGGCGGAATTCTATCTCTTCCTCACGACCACCACCATCGGGATGATGATGCTGGTGAGCTCGGTGGAACTCCTGACCATTTACGTGGCCCTGGAGCTGTCCTCCTACTCCCTGTACATCCTGGTGCCGCTCCGGCGGGGTGACGGCATCGACGTGGAAGCGGGTATCAAATACCTGTTCATCGGCGCGGTGTCCTCGGGCTTCATGCTCTTCGGCTTAAGCTATATTTTCGGGGCCACCGGCTCCACCTACCTGACCGACATCCTGCCCAAGATGACGCAGTTGGTGAACAGCCCCATCGGCATCATCGGGTTGCTGCTGGCCATGGCCGGCTTCTTCTTCAAGCTGTCCGTGTTTCCGTTCCACTTCTGGGCCCCGGACGTTTACCAGGGCGGTGCCAATCAAGTCGTCACCTTCATCGCCACCGCCTCCAAGGCCGCGGCTGTGGCCCTGCTGCTGCGCCTGGCGATTCTCGGGAACGCCTTTGGCTATAACTTCACCGTCGCCCTGGTCATCCTCTCCGCGGTTTCCATGACCCTGGGCAACCTGGTGGCCATCGTGCAGAAAGACTTCAAGCGCATGCTGGCCTACTCTTCCATCGCCCATGCCGGGGTGTTTCTCATGGGCGTCCTGACCATCAAGGAGGCCGGCTACATCGGCGCCATCTACTACGCCCTGGCCTACCTGGTGATGAACTTCACCGTGTTCATGGTGCTCTCCGAGGTGGCCACCGATGGCCGGGATCTGAAGATCGCCGAGTTGGCCGGGCTCTGGCGCCGCTCGCCGGTCTTGAGCATGAGCCTGATCCTGGGTATCTTCGCCCTGGCGGGCGTGCCGCCCTCCATCGGCTTCACCGGGAAGTTGCTCATTTTCACCTCCGCTATGAACTCCGGCTACTTCTGGCTCGTGCTGATCGCGGCGGTAAACGGCACCATCTCC
>JBAZKX010000334.1:0-3619 GCA_041650575.1 Desulfobaccales bacterium | reverse complement strand
GAAGCCCGGCAATCAATCACGCCCCCGTAGCTCAGTAATGGATAGAGCAATGGATTCCTAATCCATGTGTCGCCAGTTCGAGTCTGGCCGGGGGCGCCAACTTTTTTTGAGCTAGAGATTTCCCTTCCTTCAAGTTCAAGCTGAAATTTCCGAAGATGCTGATGTGGAAAAGCCATGGCTCGGTGGGCTAGCGGGGCCGGTGGGACTGTGGTGGTGGGCTCACTTTCAGGAGGTGCTCCACTGCCGGAAGCAAATCCCTGAGGATCTGCTCGCCCTGGGGGTGATGAACAATGGCCGCCAGGATATAGCGGCGCCGGGACTCGCCCCAGACCAGGACCGAGTCCGAGTAACTTCCCCGCCAGTCGCCGGATTTGCGGTAGACCCGGCCCAGGGATATGGTCGGTTTCAGCATTTTGACGAACTTGTCGTGCAGGTCGGGAAACGCCAGGATTTTCAGCATCTGCTGCGAGCGCGCCGGGCTGACCAGCCGGCCGCAGGCCAGCAGGTAGTAGAACCGGCAGACCTGATCGACCGAGGCGGCGTGAAACAGGCCATGGAGGGGTTCGGGATTCTCGAGGCTGTACAGGGCGTACTCTCGGCCCATCCACAGGCCCCCACCGCTGTTCTGATCGTAAAACCGATAGCGGGGGTCCTGGATAACCCTGGCAATTCTCGCCAAGCCGAGCCGTTCAATCATGCGATTGGCGGCCTGGTTGTCCGACCGGCGGATCATCTCCACCAGGTCGGTGTGGATCTCCGGGGTCTCCTTTAAGGTGCCGTCTTCAAAGCCCTGGTAGGCCGCCAGGAGGATGGCGAGCTTGGGCAGGCTGGCGGCGTACATCATCTCCTGGCCGTTAACCCGGGCAACGCGCGGCGCCTTGAAGTTCGCCAGATCCACCAGCCCCACCGCCATTTTCTTCTGTGCGATCAGAGACTGCCAGAGGGCGTGCCGCTTTAAGTTTTGCTCCAGCCCGGCCTGGAGTTTGGGGTCCGCCCGTTGGGACAAGGGGCGCCAATCCGGACCCGACGCGCACGGCGGCCGCAGCGGCGAGGCGGCGCCGGCCCGGCTCACTCCCAGGGAGCCCGCGCAGCACACGGCCAGCAGGAGCGCGGCAGATAGGTTCAGGCGCCGGCCCACGGTCACTTGGCTCCTTCAGAGGCCAGGTTGACTTTCTTGAAGGCGAAGATGAGATTTGAGGTGCGGAGGCGATGCCGGTAGCCGATGCCAAAGGGGAGAGGATAAACTTCCTTGCCCTTCTTATAGACCTCAGCCAGGTCAGGCTGATTGCGGTTCTTGAACAGGGTGATGGGGCCCGTATAGGTCCCATAAAATTTGAGATCCCATAATCCGGCATCAAAGTACTTGAAGGGGATGGCCGAATCGTCTTGCAGCACATTTACGCTCTGGTCCAGGATGAAGCCCCTGATATCCGAAAAGCCGGGGTTGAACATCAGGTAAGAGGCGGCCTTGGCAAAGGTGGTCATGGGGCCGAAACTTTTCAGGAACGAGACGAAGTGCTGGTTTTTGGCATAGGAGTCATTGCGGAGATTGAAACGAAAATAATAGAGGGTCTGGTTTTCCGTCAAACCCGGGCTTTGAAAGACGATGCGGACGCCGGGAATGCCGTCGCCGGGCCGCTGCCGCGCCAACGCGGGTGCCTCCTCCGTGGAGCCATCCGGCTTCATGACCCAATACCGGACGTCGAGGACCCGGGCCTGTTCCCGGGCCAGGAAGAACAGCAGGACCGGAAGGACCCCCTTGATTTCCTGCTCCTTCAATGAACTCGCCATCTTGGCGGTGATGAAAAAATCCAGGTTGAGGAGCTCATAGAGGGAATTTTGCAGGCGGCCAAAAAAATTCATGCCGTTCTTGGCGGAAAAATCCGGGAGTTCACCCACGGGTTCCAGCGCGATCATGAGATAAGTTTTGGCCTGGGGGAACAGGGTGGAGATATTGACGAAATCCGGGCCGCTAAAGGGATAGAAGACGGTGGCCGCAGCCGCGCCGTTAAGCTCCCGGGAGCGCCACTCCCGCATGCGCTCCAGCCTCTGGTCGAAACTCTGCCAACTCCGTTGGATCGCCTTCGCATAATTGACCCAGGCCGGCTTTTGTTCATTAGCCGTCAGGCTGCCCTCCGGGTTGCTCAAGCCGGCGATGTACAGGGCGTAATCATTATAGGCCGAGTTGCCCTGGATGGCGGATTCGTCGGCGACCCCCGCGGACCAGGCCGGGAAGCCCCCCTGGGCCAGGAGCAGAACGATTATCAAGCCGACCCAACGATGACGCCTTATCATCTTAATTCCCTTCCTTAGGGCAAAAATTTCTCTATGGCTTTGGTTGACGGTTTACCGAGACGCGTCGGCGTCAGGAGCCGGTAAAACAGGAGCCCGGAGGCCACGGTCAACAGGCCGCAGGCCGACGGCAGCGGCCGGTCGATGAAAAGATAGCAGAGCATCCAGCCGTAGAGCAGCAGAAAAATCGCCGGCGTCACCGGGTATCCCCAGGTCTTGAAAGGTCTTACGGCCTGAGGCTGCTTCAGGCGCAACACGAACACCCCCATAACGGTCATGGAGGCGAACAGGGCCAGGGTGAACCCCACGTAGGTCAACACCGCATTAAACGTCGAAGTCAAGGTCAGCACGATCGCCACCCCGGATTGCAGGATCACGGCATAGACCGGTGCGCCTCGCCGGTTCCTCCGGGTCAGAAACCGCAAGGGCTCAAAATCTTCGCACATGGTGTGCGTCACCCGGGGGCCCACCATGATCAGGGAACTGAGGCTGGAGATCAGGGCCAGGCAGATCAAGAGCGTCATAACCGTGCCGCCGCCCTGGCCGAAGATGGCCCTGGCCGACAGATAACCGACGTCGATGGCCCCGGCCAGTTCCTGGATCGGGACCGTACGGAGAAAAATATAATTGATCAGGACGTAGCAGAGGGAAACGAAGACCGCGCCCAGAAACAGCGACAGGGGCAGGTTTCTCTCGGGCCGGCGAATCTCCCCGGCAATATAGGACGAGGAGTTCCAACCGGAATAGGCGTAAAAGACATACACCAGGGAGATGGCGAAGGCCGGGCTGAACACCGCTTTCAGGTCGCCGCGGGACGGTATTAAACTAAGGTTCTGGGGATGGGCCACGAAAAAGCCCAAGACGATGAGCGAGATGATGATCAGGATTTTGCCCACCGTAAACAGGTTCTGGAAATGGCAGCCGAATTTCACATCCGTCAAATGCACGATGGAGAGGATGACGATGGCGGCCACCGCGATAACCGTCTTGTCGAGGCCCGGGTAGAGGGCGCCGGCGTACTCCCCCAGGGCAATGGCCGCCAACGCGATGGGCGCGGCAAAGCCGGCCACCAAAGACACCCAGCCCGACAAAAAGCCGATGGCCGGATGATAGATTTCGGACAGGTAGGTGTACTCCCCGCCGGACCTGGGCATCATGGCGCCCAGTTCCCCATAGCACAGGGCGCCGCAAAACGCGCCCACCCCGCCCAAAACCCAAAGCATGAGGACGGCAAAGGGCGAGTGCACGCTGGCTACCTGGAGGCCCAGGGTGGTGAAGACCCCGGTGCCTATCATGTTGGCGACGACAATTATGGTGGCGGAAAACA
>JBAZKX010000333.1:0-3622 GCA_041650575.1 Desulfobaccales bacterium | reverse complement strand
TTGGTGGTCTCCATGCTGGCGGTGCTGGTGCCGTGTTCGGCCCGTTCGGTGATCATCTTCGCCCTGGTGGCCTACGCGCTGGGGCCGTACTGGGCCCTGGCGGTCTATTTCTTCAACCTGGTGGTCATCGCCCTGTTGGGCAAGGTCTCCACCTGGATTCTGCCTGAGGTCTCCCCGGGGCTGCTTATGGAGATCCCCGAGTATCGCTTCCCCACGCTGAAGAACGTGGCCCGGAAATCCTGGCACACCCTCAAGGAATTCATTGTCGTGGCCTGGCCCATCCTGATTGTGGGCAGCCTGATCTTGAGCCTCCTGCAGTTCTACCACCTGGAGGTTTACGTCAACGATATCTGCCGTCCCTTCACCGCCCTCCTGGGCCTGCCCGCCACGGTGGGCACCACCCTGATTTTCGGGATCATGCGCAAGGAACTCTCGCTGATCATGCTCACCGAGGCCCTGGGCACCGCCCAGATCACCACAGCCCTGACCCTGACCCAACTCCTCACTTTCACCGTCTTTGTGCTGTTCTACGTGCCCTGCGCCTCCACCATCGCGGCCATGAGCCGGGAACTGGGCTGGAAAGGCGCGGCCGCGGCTGCGGGCTTGTCGCTCCTCCTGGCCCTGATCCTGGCCCTGCTCACCCGGGGTTTCGGGGCTATGGTTTTTTAGCCGGATTTTGCAGGCGGCCTCATGTCGGGGACCACAGGCCGGTATAGAATTTGGCCTAGGTGAAACTCTTCGAAGCAGATCCTCAGTTCCCCGGTCAATTTCCTGTGAAAGAAGGAACGATCCTCGGGCCTCGGCGATAAAATTTACCGCATCTTACATGCAACTGGTTGTAATTTATAAGATTAATTATTAATCTGGCGGGCAAGTGTCTGTATCGCGGGGGTAATTGCGCCTTAGTAACAAGCTGATTAAGGACATTTTAGATATTTTTTTGCCTCGCTGTTAATTACTCTTTAAGGCTTATATAACAACAGCTTATCGCACCAGTCAGCCTCCTCTTTTCTCCCCTATAATGCACTAAAGCTATTAAAGGGTTGCCTTGCCGCCTTATTGATGGTAAGGTTACAAAACTTGGCACGACCATTGCTGCTATGGAAAGCCACTAAGTGGGCCAACCTCGAATCTCCTCTTTTGCACTCTCCAGCCCTCTTGCTCCCGTCAGTGCCTGATCTCATCACCAGAAGCCCGAAATCACAGGAGGTAATACGTTTTGAAAACGCTGACTATATTTTTGCTTTTGGCTACGCCTGCTTTAACCACCCCCGCCTGGGCCCAACCCTGGCCCAAAACCCCTCCCCAGATCGGGAGACTGGTTTTGAAGCAGGAATACTGGGAATACATCAAGGAAGCAGCCCAACGCTACCAACTCTCGCCTTACCTGATCCAGGCGGTCTGCGCCATCGAATCGCGCTATGACCCGACCGCGAAATCCGGCCGCTGCTTCGGCCTGATGCAATTGCATCAGGACACGGCCAGGAAGTATGGCGTGGACTCCCGCAACCCCCGGGAAAATATCATGGGCGGAGCCGCGGTCCTGTCCACGTTGATGCGGAAATACAACGGGAATATCAGGAGAGTCTTACACGTTTATAATGCCACCTGCACCTCGGCTTATGAGCGCGAGGTCATTAAGGCATATCGGCAGGCCTGCGAAAATGCCATCTGCATGCGGCCATATGATCCCAAGGCCCTCCATGATTACAGGCAGTCATTCTCCTTTGAAACCTCTTCCTTGCCGTCCGGCCGTCACCTCAATTAGGCTTGCCGCCCTGGCCGGTGTCCTGAAACTCTATTGAATCACTTTGGGATTACCGGCCTTGGCGCCATAATTGGTGGTTCCGGCTGCGCCGATGCCCCCGGGGACGTTATAGTCGTTGACGAAATGACCCTCGATAAATTTACCGTCGCCCCCCTGGGCAGCCGTAATTTTGAAGGGCACGAAGCCCAGGATGGGGGTATGCTCCTTGGTGAGAAAGTCGTCGGCCACGACGGGCAACACCACGGTATCGCCGATGCGGGTGGCGGCTTCGTTATAGAGGGTGCTCTTGGTTCCCGGCGTGATGTAGATCTCGTCGCCGACCTTCAGGGGGCCGGGGTTGCCGCTATCGATCAGCGACCTGATGGTCGGCACGTCGTTGGCGTCCGTCAAAAACGAGGTCCATTGCCCGCCGGTAGGATCATGATAGCTTGAGCCGATCCGAAAAGTTTGCGGGGGGTCAAGTCCCCAGAGGGTTTTGACAAAGGTCTCCGGGGTTGCCAGGGGAAAGCCCATGCCGGCTTCGATGCAATTTACCGGCATAGGCAGGATGATGGCGGTGGTTTGGCCCCTGACCGACGCCGGATCGAATCCCAGAGCCGAGGCAAACAGCATGGCCAGGCGGCCGCCATTTTGGCCTGCGTCCCTCCGGAGGTTGACTCTCACCGCCGGCACATCCGTGGCCGTGGGAACGATGCCGGTAGATTTGAGAGCAACCGTGGTATTTCCCTTCCAGGACAGGTCCCAATAACCCACATCCACATGGGTGTCGGTCACCAAATGGCCGTCCACCTGATTTTTCTTGGACGCGTCCGTGGCCAGGATTTTTCCCTTGGTCCAATTAGGGAAGGGAGGGCCCATGTTGAGGCCCCGAGCCCCTGCCAGAGCTCCGCTATCCGCGGCTTTCTGCAACTCGCTCTTGACCAGCGCCATGCGGCCGATATCGATGCCTATGCCCACGGCCCCCAGCAACACCACTATGGCCAGGGCGGCCATTACCGTTACCGAGCCGGATTCGTCAGCCGGACTTCTGAAGCGCGCCTGTATGGCAGCCTCCATCCCCGGCCTCAGCCCAGCCCTGATGGTCAGGCCGCGGCACGCCGGGTGAAATTGAGGAGATCGCGGTTTCATCTTTTCTGTCCTATCTGCCAAAAATCCCTAGACCGCCTCGAATAGACCTTTGCTTAGTGTATCCACGCGTTTTCCCCTAATAAGCGACGATCCTTTGGAGTAAAGGTTATGATGATTGAGCCTGGGAAGAAATAAGGGATTATCTGAAATTCTTCGAGGAAAGCCCTGATTTATGTTGTGGGAAATACCGGTAGAATTTTATAAAATTCCAGGCAATATTTTCATCCTAACCGGTTGCCTGATGAGCCTGACTATTCATCTTGCAGTGCGGTTAAGCGCGGAAAGGCCGCCACCAGCCCCGGGGGCGCGGTGACGCGGCGTTCGGGCTGGAGCAGATGCGCCAACTCCAGGGCGTTGGCCACGGCCTGACCCGCCGGGTGGTTGTTGAAGATGACGTAGGTCTCGGGGGCCTGGTCCATCAGTTCCCGGGCCCGGGCCGCCAGGTCTTCCAGTTCATCCGGGGAGTACAGGTAATCATAGCGCGCCTGGCGGTCGTCCCCGAACTCAAACCAGGCCTCCTTATGCCGCCCGTGGCACCGCAGGTAGGCCCGGCGGCCGGTGACCCACCGGGTGGCCCCCATGGGGTAGGAGACCAGGGGCTGGTCGATATTGCAGAAATCCAGGCCCGCGGCCGCCAAAAATTCCCGCACGGCCCGGTGCTGCCAGGAGCGGTGCCGCACCTCGACGGCCAGGGGAAATTCCGGCAACGCGGACTTGAGCCGCACG
>JBAZKX010000332.1:0-3640 GCA_041650575.1 Desulfobaccales bacterium | reverse complement strand
TAGCGGTTCCCCGGGGCGCTTCACGGTCCAGGTGAGGCTGCATGCCCGCTACATCGATCCGGAAAAATGCACCGCCTGCGGGGTCTGCGCCCAGAAATGCCCCAAAAAAGTCAAGGATGAATTTAACTTGGGACTGGGCTGGCGCAAAGCGGCCTTCGTGCGCTATCCCCAGGCGGTGCCGTTAAAATACGCCATCGACAAGACCCATTGCATCTATTTCGATAAATGTACCTGCCGGGCCTGCGAGAAGTTGTGCCCCGCGCAGGCGGTGAATCTCTCCCAGACCGACGAGGATCGGGAGGTGGAGGTGGGGGCCGTCATCCTGGCCCCGGGGTTTAAGCCCTTCGACGCCCTGGAAAAGCCGGAATACGGTTATGAGCGCTACCCCAACGTCCTTACTTCCCTGGAATTCGAGCGCCTCCTGTCCGCCACCGGGCCCTGCGGCGGCAAGGTCAAGCGCCCCAGCGATAACGCCGAACCCCGGAAAATCGCCTGGATTCAATGCGTCGGCTCCCGGGATGCCGGCATCGGCCGGGAATACTGCTCCTCGATCTGCTGCATGCAGGCCACCAAGCAGGCCATGATCGCCCGGGAGCACGACCCCAGGGTTGAAGCCACCATTTTTTTCCTGGACCTCAGGGCCCAGGGCAAGGGTTTTGACCGCTATTACGAGCGAGCCCGGGACGTTAACGGTGTCCGCTACCTCCGGTCCATGGTCTCCAGGGTGACCCGGGACCCCCGCACCGAAAACCTGGAAATCACCTTTGCGGACGAAGAAAACCGCATTCAGACCGAAGAATTCGATCTGGTGGTCCTCTCCGTGGGCCTTGTCTCCCACCCCGGTACCCGGGATTTGGCCGCCATGTGCGGCATTGCCACGAACCGGTGGGGGTTCGCCGAGAGCCCGCCGTTTGAGCTGGTAGCCACCGATCGGCCGGGAATCTTTGCCTGCGGCGCCTTCCAGGCGCCCAAGGATATCCCCGAGACCGTGGTCCAGGCTTCCGCCGCCGCAGCCGCGGCCTTTCATCTGCTGAAAGACGCCCGGGGGAGCAAGATCAGCTCGACGGCCTACCCCGAGGAGCGCGACGTTTCTCTGGAGGCGCCGCGTATCGGCGTCTTTGTCTGTCATTGCGGCCACAACATCGCCAGCGTCGTGGACGTAGAAGCCCTGGCGGCATATGCCAAGACCCTGCCCTTCGTGGCCTACGCCGACCATTTCACCTTTACCTGCGCCACCGACTCCCTGGACAATATGCGCCAGGTGATCGAAGCCGAAGCCTTAAACCGCATTGTGGTGGCCGCGTGCAGCCCCAGGACGCATGAACCGCTGTTCCGCGATAACCTGCGCAAAGCCGGCCTCAATAAATACCTCTTTCGGATGGTCAACATCCGGGACCAGGACGCCTGGGTGCACCAGCAGGAGCCGGAGAAAGCCACGGCCAAGGCCAAAGACTTGCTCAAAATGGGGGTGGCCCGGGCTGCCGCCCTGGAGCCCCTGCAAGAAATTCCCTTCCCGGTGACCCGCCGGGCCCTGGTGGTGGGCGGGGGCCTGGCCGGCATGACCGCGGCCCTGGCCATCGCCGACTCCGGCTTCCCGGTCTGCCTGGTGGAAAAAGACGAGTCCCTAGGAGGGATGGCCCGGAGGCTGCACTACACCCTGGAAGGCCACCGGATGCAACCCTACCTGGCCAACCTGAAGCATGAAATGGAGTACCACCCCGGTATCCAGGTTATGACCAGCACCCGGGTGCTGGATTTCTCCGGCCATGTAGGCAAATTCCGCAGTACCGTGGAAGGCCCCCGGGGCCGTCAGGAGATCGACTACGGCGCGGTGGTGATCGCCACCGGGGGCTCGGAATACCGCCCCACCGAGTATCTTTACGGCCAGCACCCCCAGGTGCTTACCCAACTGGAGTTCGAAAACCGGCTGGAGCAGGACCCCGCGTCCTGGCCGGAAGAGCCCCGGGTGGTCATGATCCAGTGCGTCGGCTGCCGGGAGCCGGAACACCTCTATTGCAGCCGCCTCTGCTGCGGCGCCGCGGTGAAAAACGCCTTAAAAATCAAGGAACTCCGCCCCGGGGCCCAAATTTTTGTGTTGTTCCGGGATATGCGCACCTTTGGCTTTAAAGAGCTGTTTTATAAACAGGCCCGGGACTTGGGGGTCCAGTTCTGCCGCTATGAGCCGGATCGCAAGCCCGAGGTGACCGCCGACGGCGAGCGGCTGCACATATCGATTTTTGATCAAAATCTCCAGATGCCCCTGAGCCTGACGGCCGACTATCTGGTGCTGTCCGCTGCGGTGCGGCCGCATCCGGGCAGCCAGGAAGTGGCCCAGGTGTTCAAGCTGCCCTTCGACACGGACGGCTTCTTCCTGGAGGCCCACCTGAAACTGCGGCCGCTGGATTTTGCGGCCCACGGGATTTTCCTGTGCGGTCTGGCGCATGGCCCCAAGTATGCCGATGAAGCCATCACCCAGGCCCAGGGCGCCGCGGCCCGGGCCATGGGCATCCTGGCCCAGGAACAGATGCTCGTGGGCGGTACGGTGGCCAGGGTAATCCGAGAAAAATGCTCCCGGTGCCTGACGTGCGTGCGCGTCTGCCCCTTTGAGGTGCCCGCGGTAGGTAAAGCGGCCAGCGCGGCTTACATCGACCCGGCCAAATGCCTGGGCTGCGGCCTATGCACCGGGGAGTGCCCCATGGGGGCCATCGAGTTGATGCATCACCGGGAAACCCAGTTGGGTGCCGAAATCCGGGCTGCCTGCGCCTAATCCCGATGATGAACAGGAGGTGGTGATGAAAGAGAGTTATTGCGGCTTATGTGACGCCTGTCAGTTGGACAACCCCGAATTTCTCCAAGCGGTTGCCCAGGTGAAGAGCTTTGTGGATCAGTTTCGGGTTTATTGGTGGGCTCACTGTTTCTGGGGAGACGAGGGTTTTTCCCTGCCCGAGTTTCGCAAGGGTCTGGAGTGGTTTCTCTCCCACGCCGAATGCCCGGGGTGCCGGGGCGGCCGGGGGCTGGACCGGTGCCCCATACGTATCTGCGCAATCAATCGGGGGTGCGAGCATTGTTTTGAGTGTCCCGATCTGGCCCAGTGCGACCGTTTCAAGCTGATCCTGCAAGAATATCCGGATCACCACAGGGATTTGCTCCGCCTGCAGAGGGCCGGCCGGACAGGAATAACCAGGCGGCGCGGGGTTTCGTGAACCCGGAGGGTGGAAGGCCCGTGCTATAGCCGCTTCAATGAGACAGCCAGCTTCTCGTGGAGATCTGCCTGATCTACCGCGAGAAGCTGGCCGCCACCAGGGAATTCCGGCAGGGCCGTAATGGCCGACCCTGCCTCATGTGCCTCAGTTTTGAATACGCTTAGCCTTTGTTCACCTTTCTCCTTCTCAGGATCCCCAAGCCCGCCAAACCGCTTAGGACCATCCACAAAGTTGGCGGCAAGGGTGTATGCGTAACCGGGGCGAGGTAACCGCCACCCGATAAGGCGTAGGTCCCGCCGTTGAGATAAGCGTTGCCGGACAGGAGCGGGTCGTAATAGAGGTCCAGGCCGTTCCCGGTAATATTGGTCACCCGGTCACCGTCGAGGAGGGCGCCCAGGAGCAGGCCCGCATATAAAGCCCCGCCGGAGGTGTCATTG